>WGFS01000127.1 GCA_015492115.1 Aquificaceae bacterium | reverse complement strand
GCATAACAGAGGGCATACCCGTAAAGGACATGATGATGGTCAAGGACTACATGAAGAAGGCTTATCCCAACGCCAAACTGATAGGTCCCAACTGTCCCGGTCTCATAACCCCCGATGAGGCAAAGGTTGGCATAATGCCCGGACACATATTCAGGAGAGGAAAGGTCGGCATAGTTTCAAGGAGCGGGACGTTGACCTACGAGGCAGCTTACCAGCTAACCCGTCTCGGACTAGGACAGACCACAGCTGTCGGTATAGGGGGAGACCCGGTTCACGGACTGTCCCACAGGGACGTTATAGAGCTCTTCAACGAAGACCCGGAGACAGAGGCTATTCTCATGATAGGTGAGATAGGAGGAACCGCAGAGGAGGAGGCTGCGGAGTACATAGAAGTCAACGTTGACAAGCCGGTATTCGCCTACATAGCGGGTATAACCGCTCCTCCCGGAAAGAGGATGGGACACGCAGGGGCGATAATAATGGGTGGAAAGGGAACAGCAAAGGCTAAGATGTCAGCTTTAGAGAAAGCGGGAGCTTACGTGATAGACAACCCCGCCAAGATAGGAGAGACTGTAGCCAAGATACTTGGTGTCCTTGAGGTTGCTGAAGAGGACAAAACATGCGATACTGATTAAGGTTATATTGATATATTGATTTTCTTTAATATTTTTATATTTCCGAGAAAACTGAGGAGGTATGCAGATGGGACTTAAGGTGAGAGTTGACCAGGATACCTGCACCGCCTGCGAGCTCTGTTACGACAGGGTTCCCGAGGTATTCAAAGACGTAGGAGATGGGATCGCAGATGTAGTTCAGATTGACATAGAGGACGGGGACGAGAGGTGGATGAACGTTCCCGAAGACCTTGCAGACGACGTCCAGGAGGTTGCGGACGAGTGTCCAAGCGGGTCTATCATAGTAGAGGAGGAATAAGATGCCTAACAAGAAGGTTCGTATAGAGTACGATACATGTACCGCATGCGAACTTTGCTACGACAGGGTTCCGGAAGTTTTCAAGGACAGAGGAGACGGAATAGCGGATGTCGTCAAGTACGATATAGAGGAGAGCGAAGAGGAAAAGTGGATGTATGTTCCCGAAGACCTTGAGGATGAAGTAGAAGAGGTTGCTGACGAGTGCCCGAGTGGTTCTATCATAGTTGAAGACGTCTAAGATACTCTTTCTGGGTACAGCTGGAGGAAGGGTAACCACGTTCCGCCTGATAAGGAGGTCGGGCGGTTTCCTTATAGACTTTTCGGGAGCCAGAGTTCACGTTGACCCCGGTCCGGGAGCTTTCGTTTATCTCAAAGAACACGGTATAGATTACAGGGATATAGACCTTATCGTTCTGTCCCACATACACCTTGACCACACCGCGGACGTAAACACGTTGATAGAGGCGTGCACAGACGGCGGAAAGCACAGGAACCTCGCCCTGTTTGCTCCAAAGTCAGCCCTTGAGGGTAAGGACAGGGTGGTTCTTCCCTATCTGAAGAAGAGGTTAACGAAGATAGGGATTGTATCCGAAGGTGCGGAGCTTTCCTACAGGGGTGTAAGCGTGAGGGCTGTCATGAGGCACTCTCACCACGGTGTTGAGACCTACGGTCTGTCTTTCAACAAGGATACCGTGGTTTGCCTCTCCTGTGCCAGATACACGGAGGAAATGCTTGAGGTTTATCCCAAGAACCCGAAGGTCTTCATAATCAACACGACCTTTTACAGACGAAGGGGAGACATAGACCACCTCTCGGTTGAGGAGGTCAAGGAGCTCATATCCTGTTGTGAAGCTGAGACCACCGTACTGACCCACTTCAGCATGGAGATGCACGAGAGGGATCCTGACAGGGTCGCAAGGGAGCTCTCCCAGGAGCTTGGTCTGAACGTTGTCTCTGCCCACGACGGGATGGTTCTGACCTTCTGAGGTATAAAATAGGCTTATGAAGGAAACCTCACTGAGCGCTGGGAAGCTTCAGTTCAGATACGCGAAGCGTTACTTTGAGGAGTTCATATCCAGGAGACAAAAGTTCTCGGAGCTCATAGATAAGGTTGAGACACCCTCACTGCTGATGGACCTTGAGGGCGTGAAATCAAAGTACGTTCAAATAAAGTACCACCTGCCGGAGGTCAACGTTTATTACGCTGTCAAAGCGAACGACCATACTGAGGTTCTCAGAGCCCTTGCGGAGGTTGGTTCGGGATTTGAGGTTGCCTCCTCGGAGGAGCTCAGCAGGGTTCTATCTCTCGGTGTTCAACCCGAAAGGGTTATATCAAGCAACCCGGTCAAACCTCTGGACTTTATAGACTACGCATACCGCGTAGGGGTGAACAGGTTTGCTGTTGACAGTTTTCCCGAGGTGGACAAGATAGCAAAGATCGCTCCGAGGGCGCGAGTTTACGTGAGGCTGACCGTCCCAAACGAAGGGAGCGAGTGGCCCCTCTCCAGAAAGTTCGGTGTTGATGTTGACACCGCCCTTGACATACTGGAGCATGCAAAGAACAGGGGACTTGTACCCATAGGTCTGACCTTCCACGTTGGCTCTCAGTGTAACAACCTCAGGAACTGGTTCATAGCCATAAAACGCTCCGCCCAGCTGTGGGAGTCAGCCAGGAGGAGGGGGATTAAGCTCCTCGTTCTGAACATGGGTGGTGGAATACCCGTGAGGTACCTCCAGGAGTCTCTCAGGATTGAGGACATAGCCTACTACGTTAAGGGGCTTCTGAGGAAGTACTTCCCTACACCACCTTACGAGCTTCAGATGGAGCCCGGCAGGGGTATAGTTGGAGACCAGGGACTCATGGTTGTGAGTGTTCTCGGAAAGGCTAAACGCGGGGAGGAGAACTGGCTTTACATAGACACCGGCGTGTTCAACGGACTTGCGGAGGCACTCGGTGGTATAAGGTATCCCACGTACCTGAGAAAGGAGGGGGAACTCAAGGAGTGGGTTATAGGGGGGATATCCTGCGACAGTATGGACGTGGTCGCCAAGAACGTCTTTCTGCCGGAGCCTGAGGCAGGGGAGAGGCTCTTCCTCCTCTCCGCTGGAGCTTACACGACCGTTTATGGGGCTAACTTCAACGGTTTCCCCCCACCGAAGGTCGTATGTCTCTGATGAAGAAGTTTATCTTCTCATTCTCGTCAAGTTTGAGCACCAGCACCTTGGATATGAGGCGGAGTATATCGCCCGAGTCCTCCTTTAGGAATACCTCAAAGCTTCTCTTCAGAGCCTCAACACCGGAGGCTGTAACGCTAAGTATGGTGAGTATGGGAATGTCAAAGAGCTTCTTCACAGAGCCGAGGGCACCCTTTATGGTTATATCGCTTATGTAGATCACCTCGGG
>WGFS01000126.1 GCA_015492115.1 Aquificaceae bacterium | reverse complement strand
TCTCTCCTTCTCCGCAAGGTAGAGGGAGGGGTCTATCTCCATGAGGAGCTGTCCCTTCTTTACCTTCTGACCTTCCTTGACGTGGACCTTTATTACCTTTCCTTTTACTATGGAGTAAACCTTCAGCTCCCCGGCAAATGTGAGGGATAGCAGGAGTAACAGTAAAAGGACGCCCTTAAAGTTCCCCATGGACGGACTTCTTCTCTTTCCTAGATAGAAGGAGGACGATCGTCAAGGCCAAAGCAGGAACTCCTATAAGTATAAGGTAGTAGAGGACAGCTTCCTTACTCATTTCTCAGCACCTCTATTTAAAAGTATAATTCCGAGCGTTAGAAACACCAGAAAACCTAAAACCGCTATTAGGCTACTCTCAACTGAAAACCTGTTCGTAAACGCTGGTTGAATTATACCAAAAACTATCCAAGCAACGCTTATTGCAAGGCTCGCTTTCCCAAGCTCCTTGAAGGTTTCGGCTTTAATCCTCATATCCCCTCCACCTTCTCCGTGAAGAAGGGTATCTTCCCCTCAAACACCCTCATAGGATCTTCACCTAAGAGATCATAGAGCCTCATGAGGAAGAGTATTATATTGAACCGGGCCTCCATGACCCTCCTCTCAGCCTCCGTCTTGGTGGACATAGCGTACCCGAGGTCAAAGGCGAGCTCAAGTTCGTAGTTGGAGCGTGATAGATCCAGATTTTCCTGAGCCCAGTTGTCGTAAGCTACCGCGTCCTGATACCTTGCGTAGAGCTCCTCCCACACGTAGGGAGCCCTGAGTATGTCCCTCTTTACCCTCTCCTCTATGTCCTTCCTCTCAACCTCCACAGCCCTCTTTAGGTCCAGAAAGCTCCTCTCCCTGAAGAAGGAAGCCCTCCCGTCAAATAGGGGAATCCTGAGGACTATGTTCCCCTCACTCCTGAACCTGTCCGTGTGTTCGTACCTGTTCTTCACATTCAGGTATGCATAGAGCTCGGGGTAGAAGATCCTCCTCTGCTCCTTTGCCCTGCTCTCAAAGTAGGCTATCTCCAGTTTCTTTACCCTCAGGAGGTAATTGCTTGAACGTCTCCTGAGAAGGTAATCTGTATCAATGGTCACGTTCTTGGGAACTTTGAAGTTCAGGAGTCCTTCCAGGCTAACATCTACGGGTTTCTCCACCTCTATCCCGAGGAACCTTTTGAGCTCGTATAGGGTCTCGTTGTACCTCCTCTGTGCCTTCATCAGCTCCGCCCTGAACCTCCTGTAGGTGGACTCCCACTTTGCGACCTTGACCCTGTCTGAGAGCCCCTCCTTCAGCTTCTCCCTCTCCCTGTCAAACCTCACGTATGCGACCGCCATCTCCTCCCTCTTCACCTCGGCAAGCTTCTCCGCGAGGGCGAGATCCATGAAGAGCCTCACAACCCTTATCTTCACCTGCCTCTCAAACTCCTTGAGGAATTCCCTTTTTATATCTGTGCTTATCTTTGCGGATCTTATCCTCGCGAGCCTGTTTCCGAAGTCAAGGAGGAGAACCTGACCGAAGAGGTTAAAACCGTCCTTATCAACGAAGAGGTCAACCTTTGGAGAGAACCTGTCCCACTTCTCAGCCCTGTACACGTCCTCCAGAGAGAGTATCTCCCTTCTTATCCTCTCTATCTCTCTACTGTTCTTGAAGGCTATCTCAATTGCCTTCTTGGGTGTAAGCAGTATGGTTCCCTGAGAGAAGGCGAACGAGAACATTATCAGGAGGACAAGGAGCCTCATCCCTTCAGCTTCTTCCTCTCCCTTCTGAGAAACTTGTAGAAACTCTCCTTCTTGTAGTGTCCCTCAACTATATACCTTCCTACGAGTAGCCAATCCTTGGCAGGTATGTATCCCACCATTTCCAGTATCTTCTTACCGTTATAATCCACAAATAGGAACACAGGGGTTGCCCTCACTCTGTGCTTGTGGGCGAACTCCCTCTCGGTCATCTCCTTTCCACTGAAGTCCACCACAGGGTTAGAACCCCTTATATCTATCAGAACCATGTAGAAGTGCTTCGTGAAATACTCCTTCACCTTTGGATCCTGAAAGGTAACCCTGTACATCTTGTCACAGAAGGGACATCCCTGCTGATGGAACATTATGAATAGGTACTTCCCATCCCTCTTTGCGTCCTCCAGGTCTTCCCTCAGGTCTAAGAAGGAGGGCTTTACGAAGGGGACGTCAACGTTTGGAAGGGCAAAGAGAAATGAGAAAAGAAACATAACGAGCGTTAGGCTTTTCCTGAACATGGCAATAATTTACCTTACCCCAACCTCAGGGGCAAGTGTGGTAATATTTTAAAAACTCTGTTTTCGGGAGTGAGAGAATGGCGGAGAAGAAGTGGAGAACGTCTATAACCCAGCACCTTGACCACGAGACATACGTGAGAGGCTACAGGCTCCTTGATCTCGTTGGGAACTTCAGCTTTGCCCAGGCTATTTACCTGATACTGAAGGGTGAGCTCCCGAGCGAAGCTGAGTCAAAGATGATGGAGGCTATGTTCGTCTCAGTTATAGACCATGGGATAGCCCCTCCTTCTGTGATAGCGGCGAGGGCTGTGGCGAGCGGTGGCAACTCTCTGAACGTTGGCGTTGCTGCAGGGGTAATGGCTTTCGGCTCTGCCCACGGTGGTGCTCTGGAAGATGCCATGAAGTTCATACAGGATGGGGTCGCGAGCGGAAGACCCGTTGAGGAGATAGTTTCAGAATGCCTCTCTCAGAAGAAGCCGATACCAGGTTTCGGGCACAGGTATTACAAGGAGTTTGACCCGAGGACTAAGAGACTGATGGAGCTTGCAAAGTTATACGGCTTCTACGGCAAGCACTGCGAGTTTGCCCAGAGAGTTGAGGAGGAGATATTCAAGCAGAAGGGAAAGAGGATAGTCCTGAATGTGGATGGAGCCATTGCTGCGGTAGCGTCCGAAATGGGCTTTGACTGGAGGCTCGGTAAGGGCTTCTTCATAATAGGAAGGGTT
Organism: Aquificaceae bacterium; assembly: GCA_015492115.1. GTDB lineage: Bacteria > Aquificota > Aquificia > Aquificales > Aquificaceae > Hydrogenivirga. Next base: position 9,396 of record WGFS01000126.1, on the reverse strand, counting down.
CCCGGGCTCGTCGCCCACGTCTATGAGGAGCTCACCACTGAAAAGCCCTTCTCCAAGAGACTGAATGAGGCTGAAGAGACCGAGTACACGGGTGTTCCTCCGAGAGAACTCCCCGAGGAGCTCAAGAAGGTATGAGTAGAAATGTAGCCTACGGACTCGGTATCCTCCTGGTCGCCCTCTTACTCTATCTGGGTCTCGTCACCAACTCAAGCAAGACGACCCCAACGGGTCTTGGTCCGGGAAAGACTGCACCCGACTTCAAGCTCAAGACCCTCAGCGGAAAGGTGGTTTCCCTGAGCGATTACAGGGGAAAGGTGGTTCTCGTTAACTTCTGGGCGAGCTGGTGCCCACCCTGCAGAGAGGAGATGCCCCTCTTCAAGAGGGTTTACGAAAAGTATAAGAAGAAGGGATTTGAGATACTTGCGGTGAGCACCGACTCATCGGTAGATCCCGTCAAAAAGTTCGTAAAAGAGCATGGGATAAGCTTTACCGTCCTTATGGACGACGGAAAGGTATCAAGCACCTACGGAATACAGGGACTGCCCACATCCTTCCTGATAGACAGGGATGGAAGGATCCTGAAGGTAAGGCTCGGTGAGTATAAGGAAGTTGAAAAGGATCTTAAGAAATTCTTATAGAAAAAACCACCAATTGGGTATGGTTATCATATGGTCTTCCGTGTAAAATAGAACATCGTTCTATAAAAAAAGGAGGTTCAGGAATGGCTCATGAGGTTGCTCACCACCATTTTGGAGAGCATGAGGTAAGCGTATGGCCTCTGCCTGTGGGGATAGGCATACTTCTGACTCCTATCTCCATCACCGCCTATTTTGCCTGGCACAACCCTATGCTTGCCCTTGTGCTTGGGGGCATAGCCGCTGTGCTCGTGATAATAGGGCTCGCAGGCTGGGCAAACGAGTTCTTCACAGTAGGGCATGAGGAAGGTTTTGGAAATCTTGGCATCTATCTCTTTATCATCTCAGAGATAATCATCTTCGGTACCGTCTTCGCAGCCTTCTGGACAGCGAGGGCTATCCATGCGGATGTATGGGTGAGCCAGTGGATACCAGAGGCTATGAACCTGAAGATGCCTATAATCCTCACCCTGATACTCTGGGCTTCAAGCTTTACTATATGGAAGGCTGAAGGCTCAATGCATCACGGTGAGAGGGGAAAGGCGGTAGTTCTTCTCCTGTCAACGATGTTTCTGGGGATACTCTTTGCGGTTCTTCATATGATGGAGTGGAGACACCTGTGGCACGAGGGCTTCACTATAAGCTCAAACATGTATGGAACCGGCTTCTACACCCTCACGGGGATACACACATCCCACGTGCTGGTGGGTATAATGCTTCAGGCTTACGTTCTTATCTTTACGCTCGCTGGAAAGATAACTCCGGAGAGAATGACCATTCTGAGAACAACGAGTGCATACTGGCACTTCGTTGATGTGATGTGGCTTCTCGTTGCAAGCACCGCCTACCTCGTCGGCGGTCTAAAGATATAAAACTCAGGAGGTGCTCAAGTATGAGAAGACTTTTAGGACTTCTTCTCCTGTCAGCCTTTGCCTTTGCAGGTGAGGTAAACGCTGACGTCATAGCGAGACCTTACGATCTCTGGGAGCTGATCTACAAGATATGGCTCTTCATCGCTGTGGTTATATACGCTGTGGTCGCCATACCTTCTCTGTACTTCATGATCAAGTACAGGTTCAAGCCCGGAGAGAGAGAGGTAGGAGACCAGGAACACGAAGGACACTGGGGGCTTGAGGCTCTATGGACTATAGTACCGCTCATTATAGTCCTCTACCTTGCCACTCACGGGTTTGCCATATTCACCCAGATGAGGAAGCCACCCGAGAACGCTCTTGAACTTAAGGTTACGGGTTTTGCATGGGGATGGATGTTCCAGTACCCCAACGGTAAGATGGTCGTCGCCTCTGCGATAAGGGATACTGAGGACAAGAAGTGTAAACCTGAAGACTGCTACAGGGTGGACGGTGCCCTCCAGCAGTACGCTTACATCCCCGCAGGGGTTCCAATAAAGGTGCTTCTGACCTCACAGGACGTCGTACACTCTTTCTACGTCAGGGCTGCTGGCGTTACCCAGGACGCGGTTCCCGGAAGGACTACCTACCTATGGTTCCAGATCAACAAACCTGGTGAGTACTGGGTCTTCTGCAGGGAATACTGTGGACAGTGGCACTCAAGGATGTTCGCAAAGCTCAAGGTTGTGCCGAAGGAAGAGTTTGATAAGTGGCTCAAGGGTGAGGTCGCAGGCTTTGAGAATAAAACCGTTAAGGTTGTTAAAGCTAAAGAAAATAAGGCTCAGGAGGTTGTAAGATGAGAGAGGCTCTGCCAGCACACAAACCTTGGTTTGCTGCCTCCCTGTGGGAGTGGATATTCACCACAGACCATAAGAAGATAGGGATAATGTACGGCGTTACCTCAACCGTCTTCTTCATAGTCGCCGGTCTCATGGCTCTCGGTATGAGACTGGAACTCTTCTCACCGGGTGCTCAGTATCTCAAACCCGAAACCTACAACTGGTTCCTCACGGTTCACGGCGCGGTCATACTCCTGTGGTGGGCTATAGGCATATGGGCTTCCTTCGCCAACTTCCTCATACCGTTGATGATAGGAGCGAGGGACGTTGCCTTCCCCAGGCTGAACGCTCTCGGCTACTGGATGTTCTTCGCTGCGAGTGTAATAGCACTCCTTACCTTCATACCCGGGAACCACATAATGACGATGTGGACTGGATACCCTCCCCTTGCGACAATGCAGGGTGTGGGCTTTGCTGGAACCACCGCGCTCTTCGTATTTATATGGCACCTCACCGGTTTCGCCTCCATAGCTGGTGCTGTGAACTTTATAACAACCGTAGTTGCCATGAGACAACCAGGCATCGGGTTCTTCAATCTCAACCTCTTTATACACGGGATAATAGCGGCCAACGTGATACAGCTACTCGGTGTTCCCTCCGTAGCAGGGGCAGTTACGATGCTCTTCTTAGATACCTACCTTAAGACGAGCTTCTTTGACCCCGCGAGAGGGGGCGACCCCGTTCTCTACCAGAACCTCTTCTGGTTCTACTCCCACCCCGCGGTTTACGTTATGGTGCTCCCTGCCTTTGGTGTGATCTCTGAGGTTGTATCCGCCCTCGCAAGGAAACCTATATTCGGTTACAGGTCTATGGTTATAGCCATATGGGCTATAGCACTCGTCGGTTTTACTGTATGGACCCACCATATGTTCGTCTCGGGTATCCCCGACTGGGTAAAGATAATAATGTCCTACACAACACTCCTTATAGCTGTTCCTACCGGTATCAAGATATTCAACTGGGTTGCGACCCTTTACAGGTCTGCTATCCAGTACAGGACGCCCATGCTCTACGCATTGGGTGCGATCCTCATGTTCCTCATAGGCGGTCTTACGGGGATTCCCCTCGGTATTCCCGCCTTTGACGTCGCTGTCCACGACTCCTACTTCGTCGTCGGGCACTTTCACTACGTCCTCGGTATGGCTGTTACCCTCTCAGCCTTTGCAGGCTTCTTCTACTGGTGGCCTAAGATCACGGGCAGGATGTATCCTGAGGGTCTCGGTAAGCTGAGCTTCTGGGTTGTTATAGTCGGTTCTAACCTTCTTTACTTTGCCCAGCTGATAATAGGTATATGGGGTATGCCCAGAAGGTACTACGACTACCCACCTATAGATAGCTGGATAGAACTTCATCAACTTCAGACTTACGGTGCCTTCATACTTGCCTTTGGAATACTCCTGGCACTGACCGCTCTCATAAAGGGGGCGATCAGCGGTGAGAAAGCTCCCGATAACCCCTGGATGAGCAACTCCCTTGAGTGGAGATTACCATCACCACCTCCTCCCCACAACTTTGAAGAGCCTCCCAAGGTGGAGGAAGACTACTGTCCTCACGGATACTGTAAGTTCTAACCTTCGTGAGGGGCGTTCGCCCCTCTTTTGTTTATAATATCTTTCTCATGGAAGAAGCTAAACGGGACTGGGGAAAGATCCTCGTTGGTCTTGCGGTCGCAGGTGTGGCACTGCTGTCACTCCTCTTTACGGTATATCAATTTTTAAAGCACCCTGAGAACAGGGAGCATTTCATAAGGAAGTTAGAGAACATTAGGAACGAACCACCATTCCCACTACCCAACAAAGGAGATTGATATGACCAGGAAAGTTCTCTTTTTGGCTATCGTTGTAACCTACGCACTGATGGTGTTTGGTGGAATTGTGACCTCAACAGGTTCTGGACTGGGATGTCCGGACTGGCCCCTCTGTCATGGACAGCTCCTCCCCTTCCAGCTTAAGGAGAATGTCCCAACACCTCCTGCTCCGATGGAAGTGAGGATGTCCCTCCGTCCCTGGATAGAGCAGACCCACAGGATTCTCGGAGCATTGGCGGGCTTGTTCATGCTGGCGTCTCTCGTCTCCGTGTGGAGGAACTTTGTAGGGTTCCCGAGAAAGGCTATGGTGTGGATATTCCTGTTCCTTATACTTGAGGCTCTCCTTGGCATGAGAGTGGTTGTTACGGAAGCGCCTCTCCTGAAGGAGTTCCTTCATTACATATACACAACCTCCCATCTGATCCTGTCAGTCATGATACTCTCCGGTCTGACCCTTACCTACTGTGCGGTTTCCAAAGAAAGGGAGGAAAAGGCAAAGATCCCCTTTGCGGAGCCCCTCTACGTGCTGGTGATGTTTCAGATCCTTATAGGGATCCTCGTCAGGTATGTGAAGGCTGCGGACTTCAACGTCTTCGCCTACTTCTTTCATATAACCTACGCCATGGGTCTTATAATATTCACTCTCTACCTGATGCTTAAACGCTTTGATCGCTATACATTCATAAGCTTTGCTCTTATAGCCTCACAGGTGACAGCTGGTATAGCGACCGTTATTTCAAAGCTCTTTCTACCGATACTGTTCTTCCATATAGCGATCGGTTTCCTGGTCGTGATATGGTTCTCTTACATGGTAGCACCGGAGGTCCTAAAGGGTAAAATTGTTAGGAAGGTAGGAGCCCAACCGGAAGGGACATAGGTATGGTTGAGAAGACTATGTCTTACACTTCTGCTTTAAAGGAGTATCTCGCCCTAACAAAACCCGGGATAGTTACGCTGGTTCTCATAACAACTCTTGGAGGAATATACATAGGTTCAAAGGGAAACCTTGAACCCGTGATCGTCTTCTGGACGCTACTGGGGACGGGTCTCGCTGCAGCAGGCTCCGCTGTAATAAACATGTTCTTTGACAAGGATGTTGACAGCGTTATGGAGAGAACCTCATCAAGACCTCTTCCCCGTGGTGCGGTGAACCCTACAGGTGCCCTCGCTTTTGGCATTCTGCTTCTGGCATCTTCCTTCTTCGTGCTTTCCACCTTTGTAAATGTGACCTCCGCTGTTCTCGCCATGATCGCAGCCTTCTCCTACGTGGTGCTCTACACCGTGATTCTGAAGAGGAAGACACCTGTAGCGACAGAGATAGGTGGTATATCTGGAGCACTCCCTCCGGTGATAGGTTACGTTGCGGGTTCCGGGGAGCTGGATCTGAGAGCCTTCGTTCTCTTCCTGATAATGTTTATGTGGCAACCACCCCACTTCTGGGTTCTCGCTCTCAAATACAGGGATGATTATGCGAGGGCTGGTATTCCTACACTTCCCGTTGCGAGAGGGGTCTTCATAACCAAGGTGAAAACCCTGCTCTACACGGTCTCTCTACTTCCCCTCAGCCTTATACCCTATGCGATAGGAATGACGGGCAAGATCTACTTTGTGACAGCTCTCGTTATGAGCGTCCTCTACACGGTTTATACATTGAAGTTCCTCTTCTCCAAGAAGGAGGAGAGCATGAAGCTCTTTTTCTTCTCAATCATATACATAGCTGTACTCTTCAGCGTCATGATAATTGATCTGGTGAAGACTTGATGAGACCCTGGTTCCTTCTGTTCGTGGTGTCCATAGGTGCGGGGGGCTTCTTTGCCCTCCTGGTAGCCCTTTCCAGAACACCGGTTGTCTCTAACTTCTTTCCTCCTCAGCTCTTCTACCACTGGCTCATAGGACACGTTGACCTTGCCTTGATAATTGGCTTCCTCTCCTTCCTGGTCTCCCTGTGGCACGACTTTTTTAAAGCCTCTTCAAAGGTTCATGAGATCTCCCTCTCCTCAACGGGGGCATTCCTCATATTCCTGTCAGCCCTCTTTGGACTCGGCACACCCGTCCACAACAACTACGTCCCCACCATAGACCATTTCCTGTTCTTCACGGGCGTTTCCCTATTCGGGCTCGGTTTCTTTCTGACCGCTCTGAGGTTTCTACCGGGTGCTATCAGAGGCGTGAGCTCAAAGGATATCCTTGAAACACTCTTCTCTCTCTCAATCTTTCTCTCTGTACTCTTTCCCCTCTCGCTGGCGATCTCCTTTCTGAGAACTCCCCATCTCCCTGAGACCTACCTGTACTTTGAGCGTCTTTACTGGCTTCCGGGGCACATACATCAGTTCATAAACGCTACCCTTCTGCTCGTATCCTGGGGCTTACTTCTCAGGATCTCAGGGCAGGGTCTCAAGAACTGGCTCAGGTACTTTTACCTTTTACTTCTCTTCTTCCCAGTCCTTTACTTCATCCTCCAGCTCTTTGTTGAGAACCCCATATCCCACAGGGTAAAGCTCGTAACCACGGTCGGCTATGCTGTGGGGATCGGAATACCTACACTCCTTTCCGTACTTACGCTCCTCAGGAGCGTCCTCTCCACAAGAGAGTTTTTTGGAAGGGTTGTGCTCTTGAGTGCGCTTATGTACTTACTGGGGTCCCTTATGGGTTACCTCATAGCAGGCTCAGACCTCAGGATCCCGGCTCACTACCATGGCGTGATAGCCAGCATACTCATAGCCCTAATGGGGCTCACCTACCACTACCTCAGAGAGCTTGGTTACGTGGAAAGGCTTCCAAGGCTCGTAAGGATACAGCCCTATCTCTACGGAGTCGGCATGCTCCTCTTCGTCTCCGGGCTCTTCTGGGCTGGTGTCTATGGAGCTCCAAGAAAGACCTTCGGTACGGGCTACATAGAATCTTTCAAGGTTTACCTTTTTATGGTGATCATGGGGGTTGGTTCCGTTCTTTCGGTTACGGGTGGAATCATATTCGTCCTCTTCGTTCTATACTCTATAATTAAGAGGCATGAGTTTGGAGTCCAGAAAGAAGCACGGTAAGAGGACGAGCATCACGATAGCGGTAATGCTGGCAGTGTTCGCACTCCTTACGTACTTTATGACCTTTGTTATAGTCCATCTTATGAGGGGAAAATGAGTTACGAGCTTCTCACGATCTTGAGCCTTGTGTGTATAGGTGCGAGCGGTCTGCTCATACTGACGGGACTCTTCTTCATAAAGACGGGCAGAAGGGAACTTCACAAGAAGGCTATGCTGAGTGCCTCTTTCCTCGCCCTTCTCTTCCTGGTCTTCTACCTTACAAAGTACTTCATGTACCCACCGAAGCACTACGAGGGACCTTACAGGGGTCTTTACCTCTTTATCATGGTCTCCCACTCCATCCTCGCGACCCTGAACCTTCCCCTCGCAATAGTAACGGTCTTTCTGGGATTGACGGACAGACTCTCAAAGCATAGAAAGATAGCGCCGGTGACCGCCCTCGTCTGGGTGTACGTTGCGATAACCGGTTGGCTCATATTCGGATTCCTCAAGCTGGGAGGAGGATGATATAAAACTTTATAAAGGAGGTAGACATGCATAAGCTCACAGCCTTTCTTTCCATGTTTCTGATCGTGGGGTTTGTCTATGCGGACCCTAAGTTCGCCTGTGTGGACACGAACAGGATCCTCCAGGAGTCCAAGCTCGTGGCGGATGCCCAGAAGGAGCTCAGAGAGAAGCTCATAGAGTATCAGAAGAAGCTCAGCAAGAAGGAGCAGAAGCTTGACGAGCTGAAGAAGCAGATAGAGAGCAAGGCTATCTCTCAGAAGGTCAAGGAGCAGAAGATAAAGGAGTATCAGAAGGAGGAGTCAGAGGCGAGGGAGCTCCAGACAAAGGCTCAGAAAGAGCTCAACGAGATGAAGCAGAGGCTTGAGAGCATGGTCTATAACAGGGTCAAGGAGGCAGCGGAGAAGCTCGCCAAGGAGAGAGGCTACACGGGGGTTATGGACTGCGGTGTCTTCATATACAAGGATGCTACTCTGGATATAACCACGGAGATAATAAAGCTGGTTGATGCAAGCGCTCCCAGGAAATGAAGCTCAGGGATATACACGGGCTGATCGGCGGAGAGCTCCACGGAGACCCTGAGCTTGAGCTCAGGGGTATATCCTCCCCCCAAAGACCCGGGGAGGGGACTGTCGTATTCTGCCAGTCGGAGAAGGATATTGAGAGCGCTCTGGAAGGAAAGCCCTCAGCCCTCGTTGTGAGCAGGGAGGTTGACTTTCTAAACTACATCAGGGTGGACAACGTCAGGTACGCCCTCGCCTTGTTCCTGGACAGGTTCTATCCTGAGAACCACCCCGAAGGGGTCTCTCCAAACTCCCACATAGGCAAGGATGTATCCCTCGGGAGGGGTGTTTATGTGGCCCCCTTCGTTTTCATAGGGGACAACGTTGTCCTTGAGGACGGTGTTAAGGTCTATCCCTTCACCTACATTGGGAACAACACGGTGGTGGGGGAGGGAAGTGTTCTGTTCAGCGGTGTTCACATATACCCCAACACGGTTATAGGCAGGGGGGTCAGGGTTCACAGCGGGACCGTGCTTGGGGCTGATGGTTTCGGGTACTACATAGGGAAGGAAGGTATAAGGAAGCTGAACCACATAGGAAACGTGGTGGTGGAGGACTTCGTGGAGATCGGTGCCAATACGACCATAGACAGGGCGATGATAGACTCAACACGGGTGGGTCGCTTCAGCAAGCTTGATAATCTCGTGATGGTTGCCCATAATTGTGATATAGGAGAGGGGAATATAATAGTGAGTCAGGTGGGGATCTCGGGAAGCGTGAGGACAGGGAGGAACGTGATACTCGCAGGTCAGGTGGGAGTTGCAGACCACGTTGAGATAGGGGACAACGTCACGGTGACCGCCAAGTCCGGGGTAAGTAAGAGCCTCCCTTCTGGAAAGGTTTACGGAGCCAACCTGCCTGCCATAGAGTGGAGCAAGTGGAGAAGGGTTTACGCCTCACTCTTAAAGCTCCCCGAGATACTGAAGAAGCTGAGATGAAGGCTTTTGTTGAGAAGATAGTCGTTGAAGGCTTCAAGTCTTACGGAAGGGAGCTTAAGGAGATACCCCTCGGAGCTGGTTTCATATCCATAGTTGGACCGAACGGTGCGGGAAAGTCAAACATAGGGGACGCCCTCTCCTTTGCCCTCGGGATAGCT
>WGFS01000125.1 GCA_015492115.1 Aquificaceae bacterium | reverse complement strand
CCGTGCTCTCCGCTGGGTGCCTTTAAGTGCCTTCTGTACTTGAAGTCCAGCAGGGTGTGCTTGCTGGAGGTGGCTGCAAGGACAACATCTCCACCTTTACCCCCGTCTCCTCCGGCTGGTCCTCCACGCGGTCTGTACTTCTCCCTCAGGAAGGCTACAGCACCGTTTCCTCCTCTACCGCCTTTTACGAATACCTTGACTCTGTCTATGAAGAGCTCTCTCATCCTCTATTGTGAAGATAAAGTTAATCCACACTTAATCAAGAGGGGTTAATATTAAAGCTGTCGTGAACATAGACTACAGAATGATAGTTGAGAACGCTCAGGAGGGGATAGCGGTAGTTAAAGACCTCAGAGTTGTTTACGCTAACCCACGTCTCTGTGAGCTTACCGGATACACAGGCGATGAGATAGAGGGCTTGAACGTGGGGGAGTTCATACACCCTGAAGACAGGGATAGAGTCCTGAGCAACTTTAGGAACCTCATTGAGCGCAAGCCAGCCGAGGAGGAGTACGACTTCAGGGTTCTCACGAAGAAGGGCGAGGTGAAGTGGTTTCACGTGCGTCCCGTAGTGATAGAGATGGACGGTGTTCCCGCCACTCTGAACTTTCTCATAGATGTTACGGAGAGGAAGGAGTTTGAAAAGAGGCTCTCTGTGAGCGAGAAACACTACAGGGAGCTTGTTGAGAACGTCAACAGCGTGGTACTCAGGTGGAAACCCGATGGAACGATAACCTTCATAAACGAGTACGGAGCCTGGTTCTTTGAGTTCAACAGGGAAAACCTGATAGGCAGGAACGTTCTGGATACGATAGTTCCCAAAACGGACGCAGAGGGGAAAGACCTCTACGCCATGATAGAGGATATAGTTGCAAACCCCAGCTCTTACATATACAACGAGAACGAGAACATAACTTCCTCGGGAAGGAGGGTCTTCGTCCTCTGGAGGAACAAGCCGATCTTTGAAGAGGGAGGAGGTCTCGTGGAGATCCTCTCCATAGGTTCTGATATAACCGACAGGAAGAGGATGGAGAGGGAGCTCGTCTTTCTCGCTTCCCACGATCCGCTCACCGGGGCATTTAACCGCAGAGAATTTGAACGCATACTTGAGCTTGAACTCAGGAAGGCGGACAGGTACAACGAGCCCCTGTCCCTGATAATCTTTGACGTGGATAACTTCAAGAAGATCAACGATAAGTTCGGGCACGATGTCGGGGATAAGGTTCTGATATTTATAAGCTCTCTGGTTCCAAGGGTAATAAGGGAGATAGATACCTTCGCACGCTGGGGAGGAGAGGAGTTCGTTATCCTGCTTCCTCACACCTTACTGAGCGGAGCCAGGGAAACCGCAGAGAAGATAAGGAGAGCCATGAGGGTTATCACGGAGGAAGGTATCCCAAAGTTTACAGCGAGCTTTGGTATAACGGTTTACAGGAAGGGGGAGGGGAAGAATGGGTTTCTCAAGAGAGCTGACAGGGCAATGTACAGTGCAAAGGACAGCGGTAGAGACTGTGTGGTGAGCCTTTATTGAGAGGTAAGTGCCTCCTTTACCCTTCTGACTCCCTCCCTTATACTCTCCTCGTCTAAGGCAAAGGAGAACCTGAAGAAACCCTCCGCCCCGAAGGCTGAACCGGGGACGACCGCAACCTTCGCCTTCTCCAGCAGATACTCTGCCAGCTTCACGTCTCCTCCCACCTTTGAGGTGTAATGGGAGAAGTCAGGGAATATGTAGAAGGTTGCGTCCGGCTTCAGGACACGCACGTTGGGTATCTCCTTCAGAGCTTCGTATATGACCCCCCTCCTTCTCCGGTATATCTCACGCGCCTCCTCTATAAACCTCTCACCCTCCGGGTTCTTCAAAGCCTCCAGCGCACCGTACTGGGCGAAGGTAGCCGTATTTGAGACAAGATGGCTGTTTATGCTGGTGAGAACCTTAGCAAGGTTTTCCTCGCAGGCTACATACCCGACCCTCCAGCCCGTCATGGAGTAGGTCTTTGAGAAGGAGTTAACCGTGAAGGTTATCCTCCTTATGTCTTCAGATAGACTCGCTATACTGAAGAACTCGGAGTCCTCAAATATAAGGCTCTCGTAGCACTCGTCCGAGAGTATGTATATACCCCTTTGCAGGCAGAGCTCCGCTATCCTCTCAAGCTCCTTCCTTTTGAATACCATCCCCGTGGGGTTTGTTGGGGAGTTTACTATTATCAGCCTAGTCCTCTCCGTTATCCTCCTCTCCACCTCTTCAAACTTCAGGGAGAAGCCCTCCTCCATGGAGGTGGGAACGAAGACGGGAACTCCCCCGCAGAGCCTTATCTGGTCCTCGTAGGTCACCCAGT
>WGFS01000124.1 GCA_015492115.1 Aquificaceae bacterium | reverse complement strand
GTATGTGGGTGGTCTTCCTCTCTTTGGGGGTCTACTCTTGATGGTCTTGCACAGCTGTCTGGATTTTACTAAAATGAGTCTTGTCAGCTCTTTGTTGTTCTTCGTCCTCATTCTTCCTTTTTTACTCCTTCTCCCCCCTTTGTGTCTATATTTTTTAAACGGGCTCAGAGGTTTTGTAGCCTCACATCAACCTGAAAGTAAGTTTCCTTGAAATTGCCTCTCCCAGGTCTTATACTTTTTTCTTGGCTGTCCCCGTAGCTCAGGCGGATAGAGCGCGAGATTCCTAATCTCGAGGTCGGAGGTTCGAGTCCTCCCGGGGACGCCATTAAACCTCTATTACCTCGCCGAAATCAGGCGCGTAAGACCTTAACCCAAGCTCACTCTTTATGTGATCAGCAAAGACTTCCATCTTCTCCTCTTCCCCGTGCACGAGAAAGGTTCTTTCAGGGGACGCATGGGAAAGCCACTCCGTGAGTTCTCTCTGATCTGCGTGGGAGGAGAAACCGTTTATCGTATAGACCTCTGCTCTGACCGCTATCTCCTCGCCCAGAACCCTTACCTTTTCAGCGCCCTCAATTATTCTTCTCCCCAAGGTACCTTTGGGCTGAAAACCAACGAATATAAGGCTACACTCTTCTCTCCACAGGTTGTGCTTGAGATGGTGGAGTATCCTTCCTCCCGTGAGCATTCCGCTCCCCGCTATTATGATCGCTCCGCTCTTTATGTCGTTTATCTTCTTGGACTCCTCCACTTCACGGGTGAACTTGAGGTAGGGGAAGTTGAAGGGGTCTCTTTCTCTGAAGATCCTGTAGGTTTCCCTATCAAAGAAATCAGGATTCTGGAGAAAGATCCTCGTCGCGTTAATGGCTAAAGGACTGTCCAGGAAGACCTGACACTCCGGAAGGATGTCCCTCTCGTACATCTCTCTGAGGACGAAGAGTATGTCCTGTGCTCTCTCCAAGGCGTAGGAAGGTATTAGGACGTTTCCACCCCTGTAGAGGGTCTTCAGAACAGCATCCTCAAACTCTTCCTTTGACTCTTTAAAACTCCGGTGGTTCCTGTCGCCGTATGTTGTCTCTATAAATACTGTGCGAGCTTTGGAAGGTGGCGATGGGTCTCTGACTATGGGCTTGTTTTTGTTCCCCAGGTCTCCGGAGAATATTACTCTCTTCCCTTCAATCTCAAGTTCAACAAAGGCAGAGCCCAGTATGTGCCCTGCGTCCCTGAGCCTAAAGCTAAAGCCTGGAGCAAGGTCGTACTTCTTTTCGTACTCAAGGTAAGGATGGGAGAAAAAGTCAAAGCTGTCCAGGACATCCATCTCCTCATAGAGAGGTGGGTTCACTACCTCCCCCAACCTCTCAGCCTTCTTGAGCCTGCTCCTGTAGGTCTCGCTCATGACCTTCGCCGAATCAAGGAGCATTATCCTGGCGATCTGGGCTGTGGGTCTCGTGCAGAGTATCTTCCCTCTAAAGCCCTCTTTAACAAGGAGTGGTATCCTCCCGCAGTGGTCTATGTGGGCGTGGGTGAGTATAAGGTAGTCAATATCTCTTGGCTCAAAGGGAAAAGGTTCGTAATTCTTTTCCTCCTCAGCTCCCTGAAACATCCCGCAGTCTATCAGGACTTTGAGCCCTTTCGCCTCTACAAGGTGACAGCTACCGGTGACCGTCTTTGTGGCTCCACATGGAGTTATCCTTATTGTCATAACCATATTATAGGGCTATAATATCTAACCCTGAGGCCCGGTAGCTCAGTTGGTAGAGCACCCGGCTGAAAACCGGGGTGTCGGCGGTTCGATTCCGCCCTGGGCCACATCAGACAACCTCCATCATCACCTTGCTGAAGAACTCCCTGACCACATCCTTCCAGAACCTCTTACCCTCCTCCACCTCGTCCAGAGCCTTCTCCATGTATGCGGTAAAGCTGTAGTCCATGAGGACTGGAAAGTGCTCCAAGAGGTAGTCCACAACCATGAAGGCTATCTCCGTCGGTCTCAGGCTTTTTCTGTAAGTATGGACGTATCCCCTCTGCTTCAGGGTCTTCACTATGGTTGCGTAGGTTGAGGGCCTCCCTATTCCGAGCTTCTCTAAGGTCTTTACCAGAGTTCCCTCGGTGTATCTGGGTGGGGGCTGGGTCTTCTTCTCCTCAACATAGACATCCACAAGCCTCAGGATATCACCCTCTCTCAGCTGGGGAAGTTTCTCCTCCTTTATGTCGGAGGGATAAGCCCTGCTCCAGCCGTCAAACTTCACCTCAAGCCCCTTGGCTTTTAACACAAGCCTGCTTTTCAGCTCAGGAGAGGAGACCTCAACGTCAACCTCCGTCTTCTCAAGGAGCATATCCGACATAAGGCTTGCGAGAGTCCTTGAGAGTATGAGCCTGAACAGAGCTCCCGCATCACCGCTCAGCTTCCTCTCCTTCAAGCCGGTGGGTCTTATGCACTCGTGAGCACCCTGGGCTGTGGGCTTTTCTCTGAACCTCCTCAGTCTTCCAACGTACTCTTTACCGAAGGTCTTCTCTATGTAATTCATAAACTCCTTTGCCTTCTTTGGGTTCATCCTGTAGCTGTCCGTCCTTGGGTAGGTTATAACCCCCCACTCGTAGAGTTTCTGAGCCAAGGACTGGGTCTTCTCTGTGGGAAATCCGAGCTTTGCGTTGGCGTCGCTCTGGAGGGACGATGTTATGAAGGGTTTTGGAGGGGAGACCTTTTCCTCTTTCTTATCTACCTTTAAAACCGCGAATATCCCCTCCCTTATCCTGTCAGCTATGAGCTTGGCGGATGAGGGATTCTCGTACCTGTAGTCGTAGACCGCGGAGAACCTCTTTCCATCCTTCTCAAGGACAGCCTTGACATAGTAGTACTTCTTGACCTTGAAGTTCTCTATCTCCCTCTCCCTCTCAACTACCAGCCTAAGGGCGGGAGACTGAACTCTGCCCGCGGAGAGCTTGTAGTTTCTGAAAGCCTTCCAGAGGTGGGGTGACACCTTGTAGCCTATCAGCCTGTCAAGTATCCTTCGGGCAAACTGGGAGTAAACCATGTTCATGTTGATGTCCCCTGCCTTCTGAACACTCTCCCTTATGGCTGAGGGGGTTATCTCGTAGAATACCGCCCGTCTGACATCTTTATTTACCTTGGAGATCTCCTGACCGACGAAGTAGGCTATAGCCTCTCCCTCCCTGTCCGGGTCTGTGCCAAGATAGACTGTCTGAGCGTTCTTAGCGAGCTTCTTCAAGGAGTCCAGAACCTTCTTCTTCCCCCTCACGTAAACGTACTTAGCGTTAAGAGTCTCCTCATCAACACCGAGCTCTTTCGGAGGGAGGTCCTTAACGTGACCGAAGGTAGCCCTGACGGTGAAATCCTTTCCAAGGTAACGCTGGATGGTCTTCGCCTTTGTGGGGGATTCAACAATAAACAGATACATAGGAGTATATTAAATTACCTTTCCCAGTGCCCTCTCCCCAAGTCTTATGTGGTACTCAAGGGTCTTCATTATATCCTCTATGGTCTGGGCAAGCTCGTCCACCGCAAGCTCATCATAATCCTGCAGAGAGTTCTCTATAAACTCTGCGACAGACTCTATCCTCTCAAGGATGGGTTCATTGTAAACCCTAAGACTTTCTAAAAATATGGGAGACATAGATTCTATGGCGGGGAGCATAAGGGAGGTGAGGGACAAACTCTCCGAGCTCAAAAGAAGCGCCTGCTCCTTCATATACTTGTCTGTCATGGATTCTATCTCGTCCATAACAAGGGCTATGAGGCGAAAACCCTGGGAGAGTCTTCTGAGAATATCTATCGTCTTCAAGGTTATCTCAGGAGAAGGCTTCTCCTGGGCGAACATAAAGGTGTTTATCACCTTTCTCTGAAAGGCTATCTCTTCCTCCAGCTTCGCAAGAAGTATGTAAAAGGGAGAGACCTCCATCACTCAAGAAAAGTTATACGAACTGCTCCTGAGTTTCAACCTTATACTCGTCCACGAGCTCCTCGTAATCATCAAACCAGTGAGCGTCTGGGTTCCTCCTGTAAACCATAAACCTGCCCGCATCTTTAGGATCGGCCGCCCTGTGGTATCTGAAGAACACGAGATCGTTGGTTTTCCCGAGAACCTCTATCTTGCCGGTTTCATGAGACATGACGTACCTAACCCTTCCAGCAAGCCCAGAGACCTTAGCCCTGACGGACTCAACGAGGTCTATGGTTTCCTCTATCTTGGTGGAGTAAGTCTTGTTTCCAGCGGTGGGTCTGCACTGGAAGACGTAGTAGGGCGGGACTCCCATAAAGGAGAGTTCCTCAAGTAGCTCCTTCAGAGCGTCCTCGTTGTCGTTTATGCCCCTGAGTATAGGAGTCTGGTTGGTGAGGGTAGTTCCCGTCCTCTGGATGAGCTCCACAGCCCTCTTAGTATCCTCTGTAAGCTCTCTGGGGTGATTGAAATGGTTCATAAGATAGAGCTTCTTACCGGTTTTTGTATTGAACCACTCAAAGAGATCCAGAAGAGAAGGATCATCAATGACCCTGAAGGGATTGACAGCAAGCATCTTGGAGCCTATCCTCACTATCCTCACGTGGGGTATATCCGCAAGAGCCCTGAGGGTCTTCTCTAATTTGAAAGTTGCAAGGATAAGGGGGTCTCCTCCTGTCAGGAGTACGTTATTGATCTCGGGGTGGTTTCTTATGTACTCAAGCCCCTCGGATACATCCCTTGCGACCTCATCGTTGTCGTTCATAAAGAGCCGTTTCCTGAAACAGAACCTGCAGTAAATTCCACAGACATCGGTAACAAGGAGGAGTGCGGTGTCAGGATACTTATGTTCAAGCCCGTGAGCCTTCATGTACTTGCTCTCGTTGGAAGCATCAAGCCTGCCCCATACATCCAATTCCTCTACGGTTGGGATAACTATCCTCCTTATAGGATCTTCCGGATCGTCCCAATTTATAAGCGAATTGTAGTAATTGTTCGTCCTGAAGGCAAACTTTTCGGTAACTTTCTTGAGCTCCTCCCTCTCTTTATCTTTCAATTCTGGGATTAAATCAAGTTTTATTATGTATTTAACCTTTTTATTCATCTTACCCACCTCCTTTAAAGGCAAAATCAAAAAAATAGGCTTACCCAAGCCCAAGTTTGAGCACGATTTATTTTAGATAAAAATCGTTCTTTGTCAAGCCCTGGAAGATCTGGCTCAAACTCTGGATTTTAAGAGTTTTATAATCATATTCAATATGAATTGCCCGATTTTAAAGAGATGTTTTATCTTTTTAAATCTAACTCTTTTCCTGTCCTGTGGGGTAAAGTCAGACGTCAAGCCCCTGCCAGAACCTGAATATGAAGTCCTCAGAATAGGAGAAATGGTATATCTAATTCCAAAAAACAGGGAGGTAATGCCAGAAGGTTTCAGGAAAGAGGATGGTTTTTTCTTACGAAGAGAACAAAACAAGTTCTGTTTTGAGGTCAAGCACGTTGAAGGCAAATCAGAGCTTGCCTGTGTTGGTAGAGCTGTGGAAGAGAAACCCTCGGTTGAACTGAGGCTCACGAGAGAGGAAGCGGTGCTCCTCTTTAAAGATCCGGGACGTTACAGGATATACCCCTTCAGGGGAGAGCTCATACCGAGGAGAATAAGTGAAGTCAAAGGGGATAGGGCTGTCCTGAAGAGAGGATACAAACCCTACAAGGTCGCTGTTACAAAGGTAATAAATGGGAGTGAAAGTCCTCCTGTCATCGTTGAGATATCCCCCAAAGAACCTCCAAAGCCATCCAGACCGGAAGGACTCAAGCTTGTGGTAAGAGGTGGTAAGCTCTACCTATACTGGTGGTCTGAGGAAGATGTGAGATTTCTCGTATATAAGAACGGGGAACTTGTTACTCCTGAACCGACAGTCCAGAACGTCTTTGTAGATGATCTCCCCAGAGAGAAAACTACGTATGAGATAAGGGCTGTGAACGAGTTTGGCGTAAAGAGTGAACCCGTAAGGATAATCTACAAACCGTAGTGAGCGGCAACCGCGGCAGAGATGGCGAGGACTATGTCCTCCTTGTCCACCTCGCCCTCTATCTCAAAGTCATACTCACCGCTCTTTATCTTATCTTCAAGGAACTTTACGCCGAAGTCACCCCTGAGGAAGTCGGGATCCCTGGTTATCTCCCTGTACAGGGGTATATTGGTGGGGACACCCCTAACTATGAACTCGTCTATAGCCCTCCTTGAACGGGAAACTGTCTTCTCCCACGTTAGAGCCCAGACGGTCATCTTGGCTATCATGGAGTCGTAGAAGGGAGGGATTATGTAGTCCTTGTAAACACCTGCGTCTATCCTCACACCCGGTCCCCCAGGAGAGTAGTAGGCTGTTATCTTTCCCGGGGAGGGAGCGAAGTTCTTCTTTGGGTCTTCAGCGTTTATCCTGAACTCTATGGCGTACCCTCTGAAGGTAACGTCGCTCTGGAGTATGGGCAGAGGTTCTCCCCCCGCTATCCTTATCATCGCCTCCACGATGTCTATACCCGTTATGGTCTCGGTTATGGTGTGCTCCACCTGAAGACGGGTGTTCATCTCTATGAAGTAGTACTCTCCGGTCTTAGTATCTACCAGGAACTCAAGGGTGCCCGCGTTCTCATAGCCTACCTTCATGAGTGCTCTGACCGCATTGCCGAGTATCTTCATCCGCAGGTCTTGAGGCAGAGCTGGAGAGGGGGCTATCTCTATGAGCTTCTGGTGCCTCCTCTGAATGGAGCAGTCCCTCTCCCCGAGATGTATTATGTTCCCGTACTTGTCTCCGAGAACCTGAACCTCTATATGTTTGGGGTTGTCTATGAACTTCTCTACAAATATGTCTCCCTTACCGAAGAAGGTCTCAGCCTCCCTGTATGCGGACTCAAAGGCTTTTGTCAGCTCCTCCTCCGAATAAACCACTCTCATCCCTCTCCCACCACCACCGTAGGCAGCCTTCAGTATGACGGGGAAGCCTATCTCTCTCGCAAAACTCAGAGCATCGTTCACGTCGGTTACAGGGTCGGGCACCCCCGGGACTACTGGGAGACCAGCCTCGGACATGACCCTCTTAGCCTTCACCTTATCACCGAAGATGTCTATCTGCTCGGGAGTAGGTCCTATGAAGGTCACCCCCCTCCTCTGGCAGTATCTCGCAAAGTCCGCGTTCTCCGCAAGGAAGCCGTAACCCGGGTGTATGGCATCCGCACCCACCTGACGGGCGAGGTCAACTATCCTCACGTAGTCCAGATATGCCCTTATCGGGTCTCCGGGTATAAGGTAAGCCTCGTCCGCCTTTTTGACGTAGAGGGAACGGACATCCGCCTCCGAGTATATGGCTACCGTCTTTATTCCCAGTTCCTTGCAAGCCCTGATAATTCTCAGGGCCACCTCTCCTCTGTTGGCAATCAGAACCTTTTTGAACATCCGTGTAATTATACGACTATCTTCTTACGAGATGGGAAGGCTTAAAAAGTCTTACGGTCAGCACCTACTCGTATCCAGAGGAGTTCTTGAGAAGATAGCGGGTAGTCTTGATATACAGGACAAAGATGTGGTGGTTGAGATAGGAGGGGGAACGGGAAACCTCACAAGGGTCCTGCTTGAGTATCCGTTGAGAAAGCTCTATGTCCTTGAGCTTGACCCCGAGATGGTGGAAAAACTCAGCACCATAGAGGACGACCGCCTTGAGGTCATAAGGGCTGATGCGGGCAGGTTTGACCTCTGCTCTCTCGGAGAGGAGCTAAAGCTCGTGGGAAACCTCCCCTACAACGTGGGTTCTCTGATAGTGGAGAACGTGGTCTTCCATCACAACTGTGTACCGGTGGGTGTCTTCATGCTCCAGAAGGAGGTCGCCTTAAAGCTCACCCTCAAGTCGGAAACAGGCTGGCTCGCCGTTTTTCTAAACACATTTTACGAGACGAGCTACCTCATGAGCGTCCCTCCGAGGTTCTTCGTCCCCCCACCGAAGGTTGATTCGGGAGTTATAAGGTGTGTCAGGAAGGAAGCTCCTCCGGAGCTTGATATGAAGAGATACAAGGGCTTTCTCACCAAACTCTTTGCGGACAGGAGGAAGATGCTAAAAAAGAAGATACCGGAAAGGGTGCTCCTGAAAAGCGGAATAGATCCAAGGGCGAGGGTTGAGGAGCTCTCGGTGGAGGATTTTCTGAGGCTGTATAATGTGTATCAGGAAGAGAGATGATGAGAGACGTCTTCTTTATAGAGAGAGACCCCTACGCACCCATAAGGCACTGCTATGCGGTGAGTAAGGTTCTTTACGAGTCCAAGAGCGAGTATCAGGAGATACTGGTCTTAGAATCCCCCGAGTTCGGGAAGCTACTGGTCTTGGACGGCGTAGTTCAGCTGGATGAGAAGTACGAGTTCATGTATCACGAGTACCTCGCCCACGTTCCCCTGCACGCACACCCCAACCCCGAGGACGTCCTCATCATAGGCGGTGGAGACGGCGGAACTCTGAGGGAGGTTCTCAAGCACGGGAGTGTAAAACGTGCGGTATTGGTGGACATAGACAAAGAAGTCATAGAGGTCTCAAAGAGGTTCTTCCCCACACTCTCTTCTGGCTTTGATGACCCGAGGGCTATAGTGGTCAACGAGGACGGCTACAAGTACATTCAGGACTACGAGGGTGAGTTTGACGTGGTCATAGTTGACTCCACAGACCCGGTGGGTTTTGCCCACGTGCTCACAACGGAGGATTTCTTCAGGTTCGTTCACAGGGCTCTGAAGGAGGACGGCATATTCGTCGGACAGACCGAGTCCATACACTACCACCTGGACATGGTGGTGAAAGTCCAGAAGAACCTCCAGAAGGTCTTTCCTATAGTTGACCTCTACACCTCGGTGGTGCCCATATACGCAGGCTACTGGTGGACTTACTCAATAGCGTCCAAAAAGCATCCGGTGAGGGAGCCCTCCAGAGAGGTGAAGGTTCAGACCAAGATATACTCTGCGGACATGCACAGATACGCCTTCCTGCCAGAGAGCTTCTACGAGAGGGTTATGGAGGGAGAGTTCAGGTATTGAGAATTTGTGATAAAATCTATCACTTACCTCGTTCCCTCCTGCTGGAGGAGGGGACCAGAAAGACCAGGAGGTGAGAGATGCCGAGGCACAGGCACTACAAGACCACGAGGTTTTACGAGACAGTCTTCGTCCTCAAGCCCACCTTCACAGAGGAAGAGGTTAAACAGAAGGCGGAGGAGATCAGGAAGTTCATTGAGTCCAAGGGCGGAGAGATACTCCACTTCCAGGACTGGGGAACCAAGACCCTCGCCTACAGGATTGATAACTTCAACCACGGGAGATACTTCCTCGTCCAGTACAAGACCGAGAACCCGGAGCTACCCAACGAGCTTGACTTCCAGTTCAAGATAAACGAGGACATCATCAGGTGGCTGAACTTCCAGATCAAGGAGAGCGAGGTTATAAAGGGTGCTAAATAAGGTTTTACTTATAGGAAGGCTTACCAAAGACCCCGTGATCAAGTACCTGCCCTCCGGAACCGCGGTCACAGAGTTCGGAGTTGTCTGGAACAGAAGGTACAGACAGGGTGAGGACTGGAAGGAGGAGAGCCACTTCTTTGACATAAAGGCTTTCGGATCACTCGCTGAAGACCTGGCGGAGAGGTTATCAAAGGGTTATCAGGTCGTTATTGAGGGAAGGCTCAGCCAGGATAGATGGACTGGACAGGATGGAAAGAACTACAGCAGGGTGAGGATAATTGCAGAGGCTGTGAGGATAATAAGGAAACCCAGGATAGAAGAGGTTGAAGAGGAGGAGATAGTCCCCTCCGAAGGCGGTTCAGACATAAACAGGCTTGAGGAAGAGCTGAAGAACCTTGAAGAAAAGCAGGAGCCCTTTGATGAGGACGACGAGATACCTTTTTAGGGAGGGGAAGTGTGCACATTAAGGTGGCGGTTTGTCCCCATGACTCAACAAAGAACAAGGTCAACTGGCTCTACTTCATAACCTATATATCCCAGAAGATCGGAGTTGACCTGACGATGGAGCAATGCTTTGAGTTTGAGTGTTACTACAAGAGCTTTCCCCGTGTGGACATGACCTACTCAAATCCCCTTGACGCCTTGAAGATACATGTTGAGAGGAGATTCATCCCTGTCGCAGGCAACGACAACTACGACGAGGTCGTGATAATAGCAAACAGGGATGCTGAGCCAGAGCTAAAAGCGATCAGCGGGAACAGGGTTCTCTGCGTTGAGAACCAGTTTGCAACCTATCTGGGAATGCGCATTCTCAAGAGAGAAGGTGTGAATTACGATCTCGGTTACAGAGGGTCATGGCAGAACGTTCTCAACGACGTGGCAAAGGGAGTA
The DNA here is from genome assembly GCA_015492115.1 of Aquificaceae bacterium. Lineage (GTDB taxonomy): Bacteria > Aquificota > Aquificia > Aquificales > Aquificaceae > Hydrogenivirga. The sequence continues at coordinate 2,688 of WGFS01000124.1, read as the reverse complement.
GCCCCCTACGGCTTCCTCTACAAGGACTTCTGGGATCAGGTCTCCGACCTCTCAAAGAGGAACGTGGTTCCCATATATGAGAGCGATGAAAGGCTTAGCTCTCACATAATAATGCTTGCACCAGAGCTACAGCAGTACAGGGGGCTGATACTCCAGACCCTTGAGGAGATGCCGGAGGACGAGGAAGGTGCTAAAATATTGGAACAGCTCAGGATAGGCAGGTGGTATCCTGTTGAATCCCTCAATTACTTGGAGAAACTTATTCAGGAGGTTTGAGATGGCTATTAAGAGACCAACCAAGAGGAAGGTCTGTTACTTCTGCGAGAATAAAAAGGAGCCCGACTACAAGAACTACGAAGAACTCAGGCAGTTCATGACCGACAGGGCAAGGATAAAGTCAAGGAGGCAGACGAACCTCTGCAGTAAGCACCAGAAGAGGTTAGCTCTACAGATAAAGAGGGCACGTCAGCTTGCACTCCTGCCCTACGTTGTGGTTTAATTCAGGAGGTTCAGGATGAAGGTTATACTCACGAGAGATCTTGAGGGTTACGGCTTCTTTGGAGATGTGATAGAGGTTAAGAAGGGCTTTGCCAACAACTACCTCCTCCCCAGAGGGTACGCGGTTCCAGCGACCGAGGGGAATATAAGACACATACAGGAGGTGCTCAAGCAGAAGAGAAGAAAGATAGAGAGGGAGAAGAAAAAGGCTCAGGAACTTGCCAAGAAGCTTGAGGGTGTCGTTGTTGAGGTAAAGAAGCCCGTTGGAGAAGGGGGAAAGCTTTTTGGAGCGGTTACAGCAGGTGATGTGGTGAGCGCTCTCAAGGAACAGGGTATAGAGATAGACAGGAAGAACGTGGTCTTTCCCCACGCCATAAAGCAGGTGGGTCTCTACACGATAACCATACGCCCCCACAGGGATGTCTCCGTTGAGATAAAGCTTGATGTCAAACCCGAGGAGAAGTCTTAAATTATTTAAGCCATGAAAGAGGTAATAGTTGAGAAGAAGCGTTTCAGCCTGCCGATAGATACTCTCTTTGTGCTGGGAGGGATCGCCACATCGGGATTCCTTTCCCTCCTGCCCTATGAGAATACCTTCTGGTACAAGTCCGCCATGCTCGTTTACGGACTCTCCGCACTTATCTACATCGCATACCTGCTGATAAGGGAGAGGATCCTCGGGAACATGGCGACGGGCATACTCTTTACAGGCCTCGTCCTAAACCTGACGGGCATGCTCAGGAGGGCGATAGAGAGCTACCAGATGGGCGTATTTCATCCCCCGTGGAGCAACCTCTTTGAAGCCCTCACCTTCTGGAGCTTTATCGCAGGCTCCATATACCTCTTGATAGAGAGGAAGTACGGTTTCAAGCTCATAGGCGCCTTCGTCGCACCGCTGGTCTTCTTCACCTCAGCCTACGCTGTGTTCAAGGCGTCTCACCAGATACAGCCTCTAATGCCAGCTCTCAGGAGCTACTGGCTGTATATACACGTTGTAACGGCGTTCATAGGCTACGCAGGGTTCACCGTCGCCTTTGGAGGAGCGGTAGCCTACCTGATAAAGGAGAAGTTCAAGGACAACGAGTTCATCAGCAGGTTCCTCCCCTCAAAGGACGTGCTTGACGAGATAACCTACAAGTCCATAGCGATAGTCTTCCCCGTCTGGACCGCGTCAATAATCTTAGGCGCTGCGTGGGCTAACGAGGCGTGGGGAGGATACTGGAGCTGGGACCCCAAAGAGGTGTGGTCGCTAATAGTCTGGCTCTTCTTCGGTGCCTACCTGCATGCAAGACAGTTGATGGGCTGGAGAGGGAAAAGGGTCGCCTGGATGGTTGTGTTTGGGTTCATCACAGTCCTTATATGCTTCTTTGCGATAAACCTGTACTTCCCGGGACTGCACAGCTACGCTACTGAGTAGCCTTCCTCTTTCTCCTGGTGGGCTTCTTCCCCGTTGAGGTTATCTCCTTCGTTATCTTCTTTGCGTTCTGTATAGCCTTCTTAACTTTGGTCTTGGGAGCTTTGAGTATGTTGGCGACCTTCTCTATTATCTCCTCGTTGTTCATGTCCTCTTCAAGAAGCTCAACCAGTGAGAGGATCAAACCCAGCTCGTTGTACCTGCTCTCGTAAGCCTCAACTATGTCCTCGTCAAGCTCAAGCTCCCTCGCTATCTCCTGAGGGTGCTCACCCATGAGCTCATCGGTGAGAGAGAAGAGCCCAGTTATGTAGGCTTTCTCCTCCAGTCCGGGCGCGTAGAGTCTGGCGAGCTCCTCGGAGAGACTTGCCCTTAGGAGAGACCTCTTTATGAGTTCCTCCTCCTCATGAACCGCGAAGAGCTCCGTTATAGCGAGGGCGAGGGTGAAGTTGGCAACGTTGTTGAGGCTGAGGAAGGATATGGCGTCCTCAACGGAGTTTATGTCGTGAGCCCTCTCCCTGTACAGGGACTTGACGAACCTCAGAAGCCTGTACGTTGCCCCAACGTCCTGCTCTATGACCTCAGCGACCTTCTTCAGGTCTCTGTTCTTCAGAGCCTCGTAGAGCTTTACAACCGTTCCCTTCATGAAGTAGAGGCTTCTTATGTCCCTTATGGGTATCGGTTTGGCAAGGAAGTACCCCTGGAAGTAGTCAACCCCTGCGTTCTTAGCCCTGTCGTACTCCTCCTCGGTCTCTATGTGCTTGGCGATTATCCCCTTC
>WGFS01000123.1 GCA_015492115.1 Aquificaceae bacterium | reverse complement strand
TAGAGGAGAACTACAGGGGAGAGAAGGGGTGTAAGAACCACGGATAGGGGAGACACTCCAGAAAAGGTGCTCACGAGGGGTGCCACTCCGGTGAAGGCTGAGGCGGAGGCGATAAGCGTCTTCATACGGGTGCTTGCCTCCAGGTTTTTGAGCGCAAGTATTATGTACGCTGTCGCTAAGAAGGAGAGCCAGAAGGAGTAGGAGAACACGTAGTGAGGGTATATGAGGAGTATGACCGTACCTGAGAACAGGAGGATACTGAGCATGTTGGGGCGGTGGAAGGAGAGCAGAGCGAGTATAGCGACACCGAACATGAGAGATGCCCTGAGTACCGGAGGCTCATGGGGGACTATAAGAAGGGAATAGAGAAGAACTCCTGCAAGGGCTAACCTCATGCCCTGAAACCTCGGAAGCATCTTAGAAAGAACGAGGGCGATGGTGCCAACGTGGAGACCACTCACAACGAGCAGGTGAACGAGCCCGGTGTTCAGAAAGTCCCTCTGGACTCTGGAGGGGAGAAGCTCCCTCGGCTCACCGAAAAGGAAGGAGAGCCCCAGAGAAACCATGCCCTTGTCCATGGAAATAGAGGAGTACCTCTTCATTAGCTTCTCTCTCAAGCTCTCCGAGTGGGGCAGTATCTCCACATCCTGACCTTTTGCGTACACAAACACCCTGTTGTTTCTTACACTGACGTTGCCAAGCAGGGAGAGTTCCTCTGTATACGGAGGGAGAAAACCGAATACCTTGAGGAAAGCTTTCCTGCCCTCTATGTCCTCTATCTCGCTCTCCTCAATCCTGAGCTTTGTGAGGGTGTACCCCGGTTCTCTAATTATGTCTCCCACAACGCTTCCCTTCACGTAAACCTCTTTCTCCTTGAAGTCCGGAAGACTTGCCCGATGATGGGCGATCGCGACAACTGTAAGGAAGATAATGAGATGGAGTAGCTCACCTCTCCTGCTGAAGTCCAGTTCAACTCCCCCTGAAGAGGCCGAGGAGTTTCCTAAGGAGCTTTATATGCTCCCCAATCCTGCTCACGATCTCCTCCGCAACCTCCTCCCTGTATGTGTGAACAGTGAGGTTCCTATCCTCTATCATCCTGAAGAATGCCTTCGTGTCCTCTTCCGATATGTAGCCCGCAGAGAAGAGCTCCCTGGCACACCCCCTCGGAGACCTGCAAAGGATACCTTCTCTTCCGAGGAACTCCTTCATAGCCTTCCACGCTGTCTCAAATGTGAACTCGAATCTCTGAACGGTTGAATCTCTGTAGAAGGGGTACTCCTCCCTTCCTTTCAGCTCTACCATCTTCTCGTAAGCCTCTTCAAGACGTTCCAGGGCGTTCTCAAACTCAGATACTACCTTCTCAAATCTATCCAAACTTTCCCTTCCCTCTCTATCTCCTCCCTCAAACTCTCAGGCGCTCTCTTGAGGTCAATTACGTCCACCTTCTGGGGGAGATCTGACTCCTCAAGCAGTCCTCTGAGCTCCGTGGTGACCCAGGACAGCTCTTCATCCGATTCTATGGCTATATCCACGTCAGAGTGCTCTGAGTGTTCACCTCTCGCCCTTGAGCCGAAGAGTATGACGCGTGCCTTCACCCCCTTTTCCCTAAGGAAGTCCTCTATGAAGTCCCTGAGCTCCTCAACAGTGCTCACCTTCAATGGAGCGTCTCCTCAACTCTGAACTGGAGAGCCTGAGCTAAGTGCTCGGGAGCTATCAACTCGCTTCCCTCAAGGTCTGCTATCGTCCTTGATACCTTCAGGGTTCTGAAGTAGCCTCTCCCAGAGAGGTTGAACCTGCCCATTGCGGACTTCAGCAGTCTCTTTGACTCCTCCTTCATGAGATTCAGGCAGAACCTCTCAACTTCGGCGTTGGTCATCCTCCCGTTGAAGTCCGTCTTTGAATCTCTGAACCTCTCCTTCTGCACAGCGTACGCTCTCAAGACCCTCTCCCTGACCTCCCGCGAAGTCTCACCCTTTACGTTCTTCACAAGCTCCTCGTTGGTGACCGGGTCAACCCATACCCTGAGGTCTATCCTGTCCTTTATGGGCTGGGAGACTTTGGAACTGTAAGCTCTTATCTGATTCTGAGTGCAGGTGCACTCTCTGAAGGGGTTTCCGAAGTTCCCGCAGGGGCAGGGATTCTGGGCTGTTATGAGCGTAAAGCTCGCCGGAAAGCTCACCCTGCCCTGTGCCCTGGATATGTTTATGTAACCGTCCTCCATGGGCTGTCTCAGAACCTCAAGGGTCTTTCTCGTGAACTCCGGAAGCTCGTCAAGGAAGAGAACGCCCTTATGGGCAAGGGATATCTCACCGGGCGTTGGTATGGAGCCTCCACCTATCAGGGAAACCTCCGAGGCTGTGTGATGAGGGGAACGGAAGGGTCTTCGCGTGATGAGCCCATCGCTCAGAAGTCCCGCGACACTGTATATCCTGCTCACCTCAAGCATTTCATCAAACTCAAGGGGAGGGAGTATCGTAATTATCCTCTTTGCGAGCATTGACTTCCCCGAACCTGGAGCTCCCACCATGGAGAGGTTGTGGGCACCTGCAGAAGCTATCTCAAGGGCTCTCTTTGTCATGCTCTGCCCCAGAACGTCGCCCAAGTCTATATCAAGCTCTCCCTTCTGGAGAAGGTTCTCGTAGTCCACCTTAACCGGCAGGACAGACCTCTGCCCGTTCAGAAACTCCACCACCTCACCGAGCCCTTCAAAACCGAATATTCCTGTACCCTCAACGACAGCGCCCTCAACAGCGTTCTCAAGGGGAAGTATGAACCGGGTCAGTCCCCTTTCCCTAAGGGAGGACACTATAGGGAGAACGCCGTTCACCCTGTTCAGCTTCCCGTCCAGAGAAACCTCACCGAGGAAGACGAACTCGGAAACTCTCAGGGTGTCTACCTGACCGCTCAGGGTTAGAATACCAACAGCGATGGGGAGGTCGTAGAGGGTTCCCTGTTTCTTTACATTGGAAGGGGATAGGTTCACGGTTATCCTCTTCTGGGGGAAGCTGAAACCCACGTTCTTTATAGCGCTCCTGACCCTCTCCTTGGACTCTTTTATGGCTGAGTCGGGAAGACCAACGATGTTGAAGGATGGTATCCCGGGTGATATGTCCACCTCCACGTCCACCTCGTACACGTCTATCCCCCATATCCCTCCGCTCTTTACCTTTACAAAGCTCATCCCCGGCAGTTCTCCCTGAGGGTTTTAACTATGCCCCCGAAGACCGGTATAACTTTATCCTTAACGAACTTGAAGAGGTCTTCCGCAAGAGAGAAGTCGTATATATGAACGATGCTGTTTCTCATCCTAACTATCTTCGGAATATCCTCTGAGCACTTTTCATCTATAAGACCCACTGAGTATAAGGATTTAAAGCAGTCCATGGGAGAGTTGCACTCTATCCCCTTCTCTTCTAACAGGAAAAGCCTTGCTGTTTTCCAGAGGACTTCGTATGTGTACTCAAATCTCTTTGCGGTCACCTCGTAAAGGATCTCAGTGGGAAGAGTCCCTTGCAGGTCTTTTACCTCCCTCAACTTTTCATAGGCTCTTTCCGTTTGATCCAGTTTCTTAAGTAGTCTCTGCCCACATGCCATATAACCGCTCCCTTGAGTGCGAAGAGGAGGAAGTCTTCGTCCAGACCGCTCAGTTCAACGAGGTCTATCTTTTTAAGGGTGTCAACCTCTTCGTTGAGTGCCCTCTCCATCTCAAGAAAAATACTGTCCGAAATGGGTTCTACACAGTCAACGCCTATGTCTATATCCGACCTTTTTGTAGCTTTCCCCAGAGCTTCAGAGCCAAAGAGGACGACCATGCACCTGTCCATCTCCAGATGTTTGCCTATAACCCCCATTATCTGCGACTTCAGCTCCTCGGAGATCATCTTCTATTTCTATAAAACTTCAGTATCTCACCGCTCTCTGCGTCCATTATCACATAACCTTCCGTTCCCTTGACCTTCCAGAAACACTCACCCGTTCTCCTTGATTGGCTGACCCATGCTTTAAAGGGCGTTCCTACCTGAGCCCTCGCTATCTCTACCGCCCTCTCAATGTCTATAGCGTTTCTGACACAGTTGTAAAAGCTCCCCCCGAAAGAGAAAGAGAGTATAAGGGTTAACGTGGCAAGGACTTTCATCTCCCACCTCCCTTTTATACAGACTAACGCTTCAACTTCCTGATATTTTAATCTCAGGAAATTCTTGGCGCAAGTGAATTTTCACCCATAAGGTTGATAATGCAAGACTCAAGTTTTAAGCGCCTCCTCCTTATGCCTCCTCTTAGCCTCCTCAAGCCACTCCAGAAATAGGGCGAGGAAGATCCCCAGAAATAGACCGGATAC
>WGFS01000122.1 GCA_015492115.1 Aquificaceae bacterium | reverse complement strand
GTGAGGAGGTAAAGGTAAGGGTAAAGGACTTTGACAGAATTAAGCTTGAACAGAAGTTTGGAGATACCCACGATTTCGTGAAGACCCTCTTGGAAAGGGCGAAGCCGGTTCAGGCTATAGTTACCGCAGGAGAGAGGGTTCTTGAAGAGGTAAAACCAGTTGAGGAGGTTGACGAGGGTATATACAGGGTGTCCAAGTTCTCAACCATACCTGTCCTTCTGAAGAACGTGTACCTCAGGGTCTATGAAGGTAAGGGCAAGAGGGTAGCGTTCCTCATAAACATAGGCTCCCTTGACGAGTGGAGCGGTGTTAGAAACCTTGTGGAGGACACTCTCTTCAACCTTGAGGAGCTGGACGCGGTCATCCTGCTAACGGGGGAACTCTCAAGCATATACAACAGCTTCATACTCTCCGAACAGAAGTTCAACACGAGGTTCATAACCGATTACTCCGTGAAGAGGGAGCTGTCAGAATCGGGGTGTAAGTCGGGCAGGATAAGAACCTTTGGGGACTTTCCCTCTTACTCTGTAACCATAGCTACAGGGCACAGGCTCAGGTTCATACCTGTGAACTTCTCTCCATCCCTTGGAGGTTTCTGCCTGTACGAGGAGGATACAGGTTATCTCTTCACACCTGAGCTTTTCAGCTCCTTCTTCAACGAGCAGTCCAAGGACAGGGCTGAGGATGTGAGGCTCTATCACAGGGTATTCATGCCATCGGGTGGAGTACTTAACTCCCTCCTGTCAAGGTTCAACGATGTTAGGGTCAGGAGCGTCCTCCCCAGGTACGGACTGTCCTACGATAACTTTGAAGATGTCAGAGAGAGGCTCTTCGGAATTAAGGCAGGAATGGACTTCGCAAGCGTAACCAGCAGGGGAAAGGCTCTGGACATAATGAACGAGGTGGTATCCTTCGTCATGGACAGTGAGGAGAAGAGTGTCGCTGACAAGTTTATAGAGGAGCTCGGGAGGTTCGCCACCGTTGAGGCTGGTGTTGTCACAGACCTTTACGTTGATCCCCCATTCACCGTAGAACTGCTCCTCAACGCCCTTATGCTCGTGCCGGGGATAAGACCCTCAACCATAGTTGGGGTGCTCTCAAGGCTGGATAAGAACGATATCTTTATAAACCCCTTCTAATAGATAAAGAAATGCCCTATACGTTCAACACGTGGATGAAGGAGGGCAAGGAAGAGCTGGCGAAAGCCCGTGAACAGATTTACGTCCTCGGGAGTTAGAGGGGGAACCTTCCCGGAGAAGTATATTACGAAGGCCTTGCCGATAACGTTCTCACGGGGAACGAAGCCCCAGAACCTGCTGTCCTCACTGTTGTCCCTGTTGTCTCCCATAACAAAGTAATGTCCCTCGGGGACGCGGAACTTTACGCAGAGGTTGCCCTTCTGCTGAAGACATTCCTCACCGTTGTAAGATACGAGACCCGCTACCTTGAGAGGATAGGTTGAGTACCACACCCTATGCTTCACTATCTTCCCATCCACATTTATGCTCTCCTCAAACTCGTAGTAAAAGTGTCCATTGAAGTTCCTCAGAGTTATGTACTTCAGGGGATACTCCTTCCCGTTCACCCTTACCCTGTAAACCCTCATCTCAGCCTTCGGATCGTAGAACTCCTCAAACTCAACCAGGTCTCCCGGACCGGCTATGACCCTCTTTATGTAGTCTAAGCTCGGATTAACGGGATACTTGAAGACAACTATATCGCCCCTCCTCGGCTCTGAGAGGTTGTAAACGAGCTTGTTGACGAGGATGAAGTCTCCGATGAGCAGTGTGGGTTGCATGGACGCTGAAGGTATGTTGAAAGCCTGAACCAGCGTAGCCCTGATAAGTAGAACAGCGATCACTATTATGGCGAACTCACCGAACCAACGGGAAGCACTTTTCATAGGTCTGTGATTTTAACATATTCCCTCCTCGCCCTGAGCTGACCGCACGCACCGAACACCTCAGCACCCTTGCTGAACCTCACGAAGGTGGATATGTTGTTCTCCCAGAGAATCCTCTGGAAGTTGAGAACAGCCTTTAATTCCGGTCTCTCGTAGGGCAGGTTTGGGTCGGGGTTGAAGGGTATCAGGTTTACCTTGAACCTCTTCCTGTACCTACCTATCAATCTCACCAGTCTCCTCGCGTCCTCCTCCGAGTCGTTCACGTCCTTTATAAGGACGTACTCAAGGGTTATCCTCCTGTACTTGGGCAGGGGGTAACTCCTGAGCACCTCCATGAGCTCCTCAAGCTCGTTCGTCTTCGTGAGGGGCATGAGCTTTTCCCTTCCAGCCTGTGTGGGAGAGTTCAGAGATACCGCGAGGTTGATCTCCCTCATAACAGGGTCTTCAGCCATCCTTCTGAGCTGTGCCACGAGCCCGCTCGTTGATATGGTCACACGCCTCTTGGACAGGTCAAGTCCCCATGGAGAAACCATTATCTGGGTCGCCTTCCTGACGTTCTCGTAGTTTGCCAGGGGTTCCCCCATCCCCATGAAGACAACGTTCCTTATCCTCTCCTCCGTATCCTGCTGAACTTGGAGGAACTGGTCAATTATCTCCGAGGTGGTCAGGTTCCTCTTGAGTCCATCAAGGGCTGTAGCACAGAATGTGCACCCCACCGCACACCCTATCTGGGAAGAGACACAGAGGGTCAGGTGGTCCCTCTCCTTTATGAGGACAGTTTCAAGAACGTGTCCGTCCAGGGTTCGGAAGAGATACTTTGTTGCGGAGGGTGAGGAGACCCTTTCAACTATCTCAAGAGGATGGAAGGAGAAGTGCTCCTTCAAAAGAGTTCTGTGTCCCTTTGAAAGGTCTGTCATCAACGAGAAATCGGTGGTATTCTTCCTGTAAGTCCAGCTGAGAACCTGCCTTGCCCTGTACCTCTCAAGACCGAGGATTTCCAGCTCTCTCTGAAGCTCCTCAAGGGTGTAGTCTGTTATGAACTTCATAGGGTTAAGTTATTCTTTCTTAACGACCTTGACCTTCCCGCTTGCTATGTCCTCTATGGACTGGAAGGTCTTCTTTATCAGCTCTCTATCGCCTCTTATAAAGAAGTCGTCTCCCTCCTGGAGTAGCTGGAGAGTTCTCCTTACCGCAGCGTGGACGAGCTCGTACCTTGAGCTTACCTGCTTGAGGGCGTTCTCTATATCAGGTCTCCTTGACATAGCATTCACCTCCTTCTACAAGTTCTATAAGCTCCTCGTTGTGGAGCAAGTTTCTTAAGTTCTTGAGCGTGTTCTCCCTTTCACACCTTGACGCAAGGATGATGCTCTTCAACTGCTCAACAGCCTTGTCTACGAAGTCATTTATTATAACATAATCAAACTTCCTGGCACAGGGTATCTCCCCCCTTGCGGTGGATAGCCTCTCCTGGGCGTTGGAGTCCCTGTATCCCCTTCCAACCATCCTCCTCTTCAGCTCTTCCAGAGACGGTGGCAGAAGGAAGATACTGACAGCATCTGGATACAGCTTTTTAACCTTGAAGGCTCCCTGGACGTCTATAACGAGCAGGGAATCGTATCCCTCCCTGAGGTTCCTTTCTATCTGATCCTTCGGTGTTCCGTAGTAGTTACCGTAAACGTTCGCGTGCTCCAAGAAAAGCCCCTTCTCTATACCCTTCTCAAACTCTTCCCTGCTCATGAAGAGGTAGTCAACCCCTTCTCTCTCACCGGGTCTGGGTTTTCTCGTTGTGGCGGTTATGACCTTCCTTATGCCTTCTATCTGCTGGAGGAGCTTTCCAGCTATGGTGCTTTTCCCTGTCCCGGAAGGAGCTGAGAGGATAAAGAGCTTAGCCATCCTACAGTTAAGGATTATACCACCTTGCCCTCCTTGAAAATCCTGAAGAACTCTCCCTTCTTTTCTATGAGAGTATAGAAGTTCCCTTCTTCCACGAGCCTTCCATCCTTCATGACCACGATCCTCTCACACTCTATAACGTTGGATAACCTGTGAGCGACTATAAGCATGGTCTTTCCCTCAAAGAACTCAAATATGTTCCTCAGAAGCCTCTTCTCCGTGTTCATATCAAGGGCTGAGGTCGCCTCGTCAAGTATGACTATCTCTGGGTTCTTCAAAAAGAGCCTTGCTATGGAAAGTCTCTGCCGTTCACCGCCAGACAGAGAGTACCCCCTCTCGCCCACCACACTGTCCAGCCCCCTGTCCATCTTCTCAACGAAGTCGCAGAGGGCGAGCCTGAGAGCTTCCCAGATCTCCCCGTCCGTCGCATCGGGCTTGGCTATAAGCATGTTCTCCCTGACGGTGGTGTTGAGCAGAAAGGTATCCTGTGTAGCCATACCTATCCTGCCTCTTAAAGAGCGGAGCTCAAAGTCCCGGAGCTCAGTTCCATCTATCCTCACACTGCCCGAGTAGTCAATGAGTCTCGGTATCACCTTAACAAGCGTGCTCTTTCCAGACCCTGTATGCCCAACTATGCCCAGCCTCTCCCCTCTGTGGATGGAGAGGTTTATTCCTCTGAGTATCTCTTTGCCATCCATGATCACTCCCGTGTTCTGAAATTTTATGTATCGCTTTAACCCCTGGAACTCAACACCCCCTGAGTGCTCCTCTTCTACATTCAGAAGTTCCCTGAGTCTGTTTACCACGGAAAGGTTGCCCTTGAACTCCATAAGGGCTCTCTGCGTGGATAGGAGAGGAGATTGAACCATAAAGAGAGCTGTCATGTATGAGATAAAATCTCCAGGGGTCATGTAACCGTGGATTATCCTGTACCCTCCATAGAAGAGGACTCCAGCGACAACTATGTAGCCGGACATGTAGTTGATCACAGTGTTGGCGCTTATGTACACTTCAGCCTTAACAGAAGACCTGTAGATCGTTTCATTGAATTTCCTGAAAGCCTTAACGAGGTTTCCCTCAGCTAAAAACACCTTTATGTTTTCTATGCCCTGCAGGGTTTGTGATAGGGTTTGGGTCAGGTCTGCTGTGCCTTCCTGAGTTCTCCTGAGATGCTTGCCCTTTTTGCTTCCAAAAAACTTAACCGTAAAACTCATGAGAGGAAGGGTAACGGCGAGTAGCACGGTAAGAAGGACATCTTTATAGAGGAGAACACCGAAGAGTGCCACCCCTACGAACGGCTCCCTTAAGAGGGTCGGTATGTAACTAACGAATATCTGCCTGACCTTTTCCACATCGCTAACTACACGGCTTATGATATCTCCCCCCTTGTTCTTTACGAAGAATGTGTACCTTACCCGGAGGAGCTTCTGATAAATGTCCATCCTTATATCTCTGAGTGTTTTTTCGGAAGCTATGCTTATGAAGTACTTGGATATGAAAAATCCCCCCTGCATGAGGGATGCCACCGCCAGTATGAGAAAGATGGTCTTGGTCAACTTATCATGGTCTCTCAGTATAAAAACGTCGTCTATCACTCCCTTTACAAGCAGAGTTACGCCCGTCGCCCCTGCAGATTCTATGAGGGAGCCAAGGATAGAGATGAAGACCAGGGGAAGGTAGGGTTTAAGTTTTCTGAGCACCCACTTAAGGTTATCCATCCTCATGGAAATTATAAACATTTGAGTTTTCCGTCCGATAAGACTTAAAGAAGGAGGTGGCTTCATGTTCAGAGCGCTCTGGACTTCCGCATCGGGCATGACCGCCCAGCAGATTAACCTTGACGTCATATCCCACAACATGGCAAACGTGAACACGGTTGGCTTCAAGAAGATGAGGGCAACCTTTCAAGACCTGGTTTATCAGACGGTAAGGGAGCCCGGTGCCCCAACATCTCCCACCACGAGGTCGCCCTCTGGATTTCAGATAGGTCTTGGAACCTATGTAGCGGATACCTACGGCATCTTCACTCAGGGAAGTATAAATCAAACGGGGAACACCCTTGACCTCGCCATACAGGGAGACGGCTTCTTCAAAGTGGTTCTCCCCGATGGAACGATAGCCTACACGAGGAACGGACAGTTCAGGCTTGACAGAGATGGAAGGATAGTGAACAGCGATGGGTATCCCCTGGACCCGGAGATAAGCATACCTCCCGATGCGATAAGCATAGGCATTGCCGCGGACGGGACGGTAACGGTTCTTAGACAGGGTGCCACCTCCGTTGAGGAGGTCGGGAGAATAGAGCTCGCGAAGTTTGTGAACCCTGCAGGCTTGAGAAGGATAGGTAACAACCTGTACATACAGACGGATGCGTCGGGAGAACCTCTCATAGACAATCCTGGGAATCAGGGTATAGGAACGCTCCTTCAGGGATACCTTGAATCCTCAAACGTCAACATAGTTGAGGAGATGGTAAACTTGATAATAGCCCAGAGGGCATACGAGTTCAACACTAAGGGAATAACCGCAGCTGATGAAATGCTATCTCAGGCAGCTAACCTGCGTCGTTAGTGTCCTGATACTGCTCGCTACCGCGTCCGCTGGTGTAATTGACGAAAAAAAGGTAAAGGTTCTGGCGATACAGGAGCTCAGAAAGAGTTTTGGAGACAGGGTCAGGCTTGTAGGTGTTCGGGTCTTTATAAGTAAGCCCATAAGTTTTACAGGCATTGAGCGTAAGAGTCTGAACGTTAGGGAAGGAGAGCCAAGGGGGAGCTTTTACCTTTACCTCAGGACGAAGAGAGGCTTGAGGAGGATAACCGCAACCCTTGATCTCAGGTGGAGATGTGCGGTGCTGATAGCCCAGGAAGATATAGCGAGGGGAGAGAGAGTATTCCCGTGGCAGGTGGGCTATAAGGAGATGTACCTCGGCAGGTGCCCGAGGAAGGAGATCTCCTCAACGGAGGAGCTTATAAACTACATCGCGCTGAGGTACATAAAGAAGGGAGAGCGTGTAAAAAAGAGTTTCCTGAAGAAAGAGCCTCTGATCAGGAGGGGTGATGAGGTGGATGTAGTGTTCAGAAAGGGTGCCCTTGAGATAAGTTTCAAAGGGAAAGCTCTCGACACGGGCTTCTACGGGGACACCATAAGGGTAAAGTCTCTAAACACGGGAAAGATCCTGAGGGGAAGGGTGATATCCGAAGAGGCTGTCCTGGTGAAATAAAACGACGTTATAAGAGACTCTCATAAGAGTATTAGAAAATTTTTATATGATAGATGACATAAGGGTCATGATAAAATATCGGGGTCAGGAGGTAAGAGGATGGAAGCTTCAAGGAGAGACTTCATCAACGTTGCAATAGGCGGTATGGGTGTAGTTGGGGCTGTAGGTATCCTCTATCCGATAATCAAGACCCTTGCTCCAAGTGCAGCCTCCACGACGGAAGCAAAGGCTGAGATAGACGTGACCAAGATCCCGGAGCTTGGCATGAGGGTCACCTCGTGGAAGGGTAAACCCCTCTTCGTGGTCAAACTGCCAAAGGATCTAACGGAAGACAAGTACAACGTTAAGAAAGATTCGGTAAACGATGCAGGGAAGCTTAACTACGACCTGCTCAAGGGACACAACGCATACGCCCTCGTTGGTGTATGTACCCACCTCGGGTGCATACCACTCTGGAAACCGCAGGGAAGCGAAGCGGTGAAGGCTCCTTACTTTCACTGCCCCTGCCACGGTGGGCTGTACACACCCTGGGGAGATAACATAGGAGGACCTCCCCCGAGACCTCTACACGTCCCACCTCAGAAGATGGAAGGGAACAAGCTTATAGTTGGCGAACCCGGATTTGTGAAAGAGCTCGTGTAAGGAGGTTCTGTGATGATAAAGCGCTTGGTTGACTGGATAGACGAGAGAGCGCACGTGAGAGACCTTTACAGGGAACAGATGGTTGAGTACAAAGTTCCCAAGAATCTGACTTTCCCCTACGTGTTCGGTGTTCTCGCCCTTACCACCTTCGCCATTCAGATAATATCCGGAATAATCCTCATAATGTACTACAAGCCCATAATAGCCCACGCCTTTGACAGTGCAAACTACACGATAATGAAGGAGATATCCTTTGGATGGCTCTTCAGACATATACACGCTGCGGGCGCTAACTTCTTCCTCGCGATAGTTTACCTGCACATGTTTACGGGCATATACTACAACGCCTACAAAAAACCGAGAGAGCTCGTCTGGATAATAGGCTGGGTAATATACTTTGTCCTTCTCATAACCGCACTCACGGGTTACCTGCTCCCCTGGGGACAGCTCTCCTACTGGGGAACTGTGGTCACAACCGAGATACCTGCCTCCCTTGCGTCTGCCCCATTCCTTAAGGGGATATTCAGCGCCATAGGAGAAACCATATCCCTCTGGATGAAGGGAGGTTATAAGCTGGAAGATCTCGCCCTCGGAAGGTTCTTCGGTCTTCACGTTCTCCTGCTTCCGCTCCTTCTGCTTGCTCTCGTGAGCATTCACCTCTTCCTCGTCAGAGCTGCGGGAATATCCAACCCGGACGGTTACGAGATAGACAAGAAGAACGAACCCGAGAAGGTTGTGCCCTTCCACCCTTACATGACCCTTAAAGAGGGTGCTTACACCATGTGGTACCTCGCACTCTTTTTCTTCTTCGTCTTCTTCTACATGCACCACTTCCTCCCTGCGGACAACCTTGAACCTGCGGATCCTCTCAAGACGCCTCCCCACATAGCACCCGAGTGGTACCTTCTTGGATTCTATGAGGTGTTCAGATCCATACCCAGCAAATTCTGGGGCTTTATAGCCTTCAACCTCATACTGCTCCTTCTTCTTCTCCTGCCTTTCCTTGACTTCTCTCCCATAAAGAGCGCACGAAGAAGACCTCTGTTCTTCATTATGTTCATCGTGTTCCTATTCTCCTCCATGGTTCTCACGGTGCTGGGAACTATGGCTCCCACACCCACCAACGCAAAACTTGGAATGTTCTTCACTGCGCTGGTGTTCCTTTTCTTCCTGTCCCTGCCGGTCATATCCTTCCTTGAATGGGGCTGGTACAAAGCAAGAGGAGGTC
>WGFS01000121.1 GCA_015492115.1 Aquificaceae bacterium | reverse complement strand
CAGCTCCTGGTGGAGCCGACGGGACTTGAACCCGTGACCTCCGACATGCCATATCGGCGCTCTCCCAACTGAGCTACGGCCCCTGCTGGCTGAAGTGTAAATTTTACAACAGCCTGTTTTCCCTTTCAAGCCTTTCCCTACGGTTTTTCTCCTTCTCAGGGAGCACAAGCCTGACCTTAAACTGCTCCTTTCTCTTCCTTCTCTCTTCTCTTAGTCTGTTGAGAGCCTCCGCCCTCATTGCCTCTATCAGGTCTCTGATACCCATATCCCACCTCAGTTTTAAATCTAAGGGGTTGGGTCGGTGGGGCAAGTTTCAGCTTTTACACTCGTCCGTCTCCGAGGAGAACCTATAGTGGCAGTGTGGACACACCTTAGCCTTACGGTACGCCTCCTCACAGCACATGGGGCACCTCTTCTTTCCCTTCAGGAGGAGAACCACGTTGAGGTTGAAGATGTACTTTAGGAAGAGCACAACAGCGAAGACGGTAAGAACCACAAGCCATGCTTTTAGGGCCACCTTGGGATCCTGACTCTTAACCCAGAAGTAGGTTGCCCCAACGGAGGAGATCCAGAAGGAGAGCCTCCTATCAACGAAGATGCTCGCTATCACGAAGAGAACAGCGACCCAGAGGAAGAACTGTATGACGGGCTCGTTTATGAGCGTAAGTATGTTGTTGAGAGCTTCCACAGCTAATATCTTACGATCAGGAATCCCCTGAACAACGTATGAAGTAAGCGGGCAAGGAGGTTCCCTGCCAAGAAGGCGAGTAAGTATTTAGCCCCCAGTATATCAGCGATCAGGAGAGCCACAGCCCCTGTAAGTATAAGTCTGAGACAGAAACCTGAAGCTGGTCTGCTCCCTGGAAACCTCATGGACTGTCTGTATATGTGTTCGTTGTACAGCAAACCTGTGATCATACCTGCTATGAATGAAATGGGAAATTCCATGTCCTATAATTAAACCATATGGCAAACTTCATGACGCTTCTGCGCATTCTTCTTGTGCTTCCCATCGCTGTGAGTATACTTTCGGATAGAAACGGCGTCGCCCTGATCCTCACGATCCTTGGAGCCCTTACAGATCTTGTAGATGGAAAGGTTGCGAGGAAGAACGGTGGAAGTGGCGATGTAGGTAAGCTCCTTGATCCCTTCGCGGATAAGGTGTTTGTGCTCTCAATACTGATAGCCCTCATTGAGGTTGGTGTTGTAAGCTCCATTCCCGTTATACTCCTCCTTCTCCGTGAGTTCAGCGTTTCCCTGCTCAGGAGCATATCAGCCTCCCAGGGAATGGTGTTTGGGGCGTCCCAGCTTGGGAAGCTTAAGACCTTCACAGAGTTCCTGGCACTCATATTCCTTCTGGCAGGGTACCAGGTGGGAACTTACATACTCTGGCTCTCGGTAGGTGTAGCCTACCTCTCCTTCTACGACTATGTAAGGAGTTATCTGAAGGCTTTTACGGGTGTAAATTATCCTTGATGGACAGGACTTGCTCTCTATGCGGTGGGACCGGCTTCGTTAAGGCTGAAGGGAGCGTAAGGCTCTGTGAGTGCAGGTTCTCAAGGGAGGATGTAAACAGAGTCCTCAGGATACCCAGGCGCTTCTGGGACGCGGAGCTTGACAACTACGAATGCGAGACCCCCTCTGAAAATGAAGCCTACAAGGAGGCTTACATATTCGCCTCCTCCTTTGACCCTGAGGAAGGAAGAGGTCTAACACTCGTCGGACCCCCCGGTGTTGGAAAGACCCACCTTGCGGTGGGTATCCTCAAGAAGATCTACAGAGAGAAGGGAATTAAAGGGTTGTTCTTTGACACGAAGGATCTCATCTACAAGCTCAAGTCCCTGATGGATGAGGGTAAAACCAACAGGGCTATAAAGGCTATACTGAACAGACCCCTCATAGTCCTTGATGACCTGGGTAGCGAGAGGCTCTCAGAATGGCAGAGAGAGCTGATATCCTACATAATCTCCTACAGATACAACGAGCTCAAGAGCACAATCATAACCACGAACTTCTC
This sequence comes from Aquificaceae bacterium, assembly GCA_015492115.1. Taxonomy (GTDB): domain Bacteria; phylum Aquificota; class Aquificia; order Aquificales; family Aquificaceae; genus Hydrogenivirga. Next base: position 24,436 of record WGFS01000121.1, on the reverse strand, counting down.
CCTCTCCGGGGAGGAGAAGAAGGACAGAAGGATAAGGAAGGTCGCGGAGGGAATAGACCTTCCCAAGGTGCTCATGTCCGAGCGCCTCGATCCCAGCACCGTTTCGCGGATATACGAGATGTCAAAGGTCGTGTACATAAAGGGAAGGGACAGGAGGAGGCTATAGTAAAATGTTGGAAATGAAAGAGCTTGATGGGGTTGTGAGGAAGTTTATAAAACCCGGTTACGAATACGAGATATACCGTCAGAGAACCAAAAAGAGGAAGGTTGAAGTATCGGACGAGAAATTAGAGAACCTCTCAAGCTCGGAGGAGTCGGGGGTAGGTATAAGGGTGCTCAAGGATAACAGGGTGGGCTTTGCCTACACGACAGAGCTTGATGAGGGAAGCCTGAAAGACGTTGTGGAAAAAGCCATGCAGATATGCGAGCTTCAGAGCCCTGACAGGGGAAACCGCTTCCTTGAAGAGCTTAAAATTTCTGAGGTTGAGTCCGTATTTGATAGAGAGGGGGTAGAGCTTCCTTTGGAGGAGAAGATAGACTTCACCCTGAACCTGGAGAAAGAGGCAAAGTCCCTTGACGCGAGGATCAAGGGGGTGAGGAAGGCGAGCTTTACCGAAGGTATCTTTGAAGTTGGCGTGAGGAACTCCTTCGGAGTTGATTTCGGGTACGAAGGGACTTACTACACCGCGATGATAGCGACCCTCGCCCAGGAGGGTGAGGACTCGGCGATATCCTGGGAGTTCAGGGGAGAGCGCAGATTTTCCAAACTGTCTGTGGAGGACATAGCCAGGGACGTGGTCTTCAAGAGTGTATCCCTGCTCAACCCCAAACCTGTGGAAACAAAGGTTATGCCCGTCCTCTTCTTCAGAGAGAGCTTTGCCATGCTCATGGATGCCTTCTCAAGCATGTTCCTTGGGGACGCCCTTGTCAAGGGGAAGACCCTTCTGAAGGACCGGGAGGGTGAGTCTGTCGCGAGCGAGACTCTGACCGTTGTGGACGATGGCACTCGCGAAGAGGGTTTCCTTACAGCACCCTACGACGCCGAAGGCGTCCCTCACAGCAGGAATGTTGTCATAGAGAGGGCGTTTTTAAGGGATTTCTGCACAGCCTCTACACCGCAACGCTTACGGGATGTGAGCCCACAGGAAATTCGGAGAGGTCAGGCTTCAGGTCTCTGCCCTCCTCAGGTATAACCAACCTTTACGTTGAGCCGGGAGAGAGGAGTCTGGAGGAGCTACTATCAATGGAAGATGAAGTCCTGGTCGTGCTGGACTTGATGGGTCTTCACACCGCAGACCCTGTGTCCGGTGAGTTCTCCCTCGGGGCGTCAGGAGTGCTATACAGGAAGGGCAAGCCTGTACATGCGGTCAGGGGTGTCACCGTCGCAGGAAATATCCTTGACCTGTGGAATAAAATACTTGCGGTAGGGAGCGATTTAAAGTTCTATGGAAACCTTGGTTCTCCGTCGGTGCTCGTGGGAGACATAACGGTGGGGGGAAGTTAAGATGAGAAAACCTTTCATATTCTTCCTGTGGCTCTTCCTTCTGGTGTTCGTCCTGTCCTCCATATACATATCCTTCACCGCCTACCTCTACGATAGGGATTCTAAGATACTTGCGAACGTGAGCTCCTTCTTCTTGGGTGTTAGAGAGGGGATAGACAGGGTTGACATACCCTTTCCCAAGTACACGATCATCATGTACGCCAAGGAGCGCTCGGGTAAGTTCGTGAGCTCAAACGTTGCGTCCCCTATGGAGAGAGACAGGTACGTTCACGTGGTTATGCCCGTGAAGGGAGGAACCCTTTACCTTTACGTAAGGAAGGTTGAGCTTTTAGAGTACCTCAGCTTTGTCGGTCAGAACAACCTGTACACGGGACTTCTCGTTGCCAGCGTTCTCCTCTACTTCAGCATATTCTACTTCACCCTGAAGGAGTTTGAGCTTGCGGAGAAGGGAGGTCTTACGGAGGAGCTTCTGAACCGCCTGAAGGCTCTCAGGCTCACCATGGCTACCCTCAAGATAATTCCCGAGGAGAGCGTGGACGAGATGAAGAAGCTGGTGGACAGTATTCTTAGGCATAGATTAAGCAAGAGGTGAGGTGTGGGGACATGAAGGTACTGATAGTTTCCTTTGACAAGACCCTTACTGAGGATCTCAAGAAGGTTCTCTCCGACCATGAGGTCTACGTTGCCAAGAACAGCGAAGAGGCTATAAAGATGATACCCTCCGACATAGAGGGGGTGATATACGACGCCATATCGGGAGCTATATCCGAAGAGGACATAAACACCCTTTACACGAAGAAGTTCAGCAACGCGAGGTACGTTATCCTCTATGACGAGCTCTTCCCCGTTGATGAGTCCAACATAATAGTCCCCCAGAAGCTCCTGGTGCCGAGGGATGAGCCTCCAAAGGAGATAGTCAACAAACTCCTTGAGTTCCCCGTTGAGGCGGTTCCGGCTCCCACGGAGGGTGTGCCTGAGGAAACCCCGGAGGTTGAAGAGCAGGCTGTTGAGGAGATAGCTCAGGAGATAGGTGAGGAGATCCCCGAACTTGAGATAGAGTCCACAGCCTACGAGACCCCTCCCTACGAAGGTGAGGAGACGGTTGAGGAGATGGCGGGCAGTGTAGAGGAGGCTCTCCAGGAGCTTGAATCCGCGGAGATGGAAGCCCCCCTTGAGCTTGAAGAACAGCCCGCGGAGATCGGGGGCGAAGCGGAGACAGTTCAGGAAGCGGTTGAAGAAGCTCCCCAAGAAACGGTTTCCGAGCCTGCGGGTGGGGAGACGGGCAAGATACTCATAGTTTCCTTTGACCAGACGCTCATAGACTCTATAAAGGCTGCCTTCGGTCAGAAGCATGAGGTTGAGAGTGTAAAGACGGTCAAGCAGGCTATTGAGCAGGGAAAGGATGCTTCCGTGGTCGTCTTTGACGCTATATCCGGGGTCATAGCTGAGAAGGGGCTCATAGAGCTCTCCAACGACCCCACCATGGCTCAGAAGAACTACATAATCCTTGTGGACGACCTCTTCCCCATAAACGTTGACAGCATACCTCTGGAAAAGAAGGTCTCAGTATCCAGGGACACAGACCCATCCAGACTCAAGGAGATAATTGAGGAACAGCTCTCCGCGGTTCCTTCCGTAGCACAGCAGGAACCTAAGGAGGTTCCGCAGGAAGCTGAGGTCTCGGAGGAGGAGGTGGAGATACCTCCGGTAGAGGAACTGGAGGCTGTGATAGAGGAAGCCAAGGGTCTTCAGGAGGAAACTCCCGAAGAAGCGGTTGCTGAGGCTGAAACCCTCCCGGAGGTGAGCGAGACAGAAGTTAAAGAAACCGTAGCCGAGGCACCCAAAGAGGAGGAGCACATACCAGCCCTTGAGGCACTGGAAAAGGTTATGGAAGAGCAGGAGCTTGAGATAGAAGAGGTGCCCTCGGTAGAGGAGGTTGTAGAGGAGGTAGCCCAACAGCCTCTTGAGGAGGAGATACCCAAGGCTCCCGCGCCCACCGTATCTGTGTCCAGCGAGGATATAGACAGGCTTATTGAGAGCGCTGTTATGAAGGCTCTCTCGGAGGATAAGATAAGGGAAGCGGTGTCCAAAGCCCTTGAGGAGAGGATGCTTGACATAAGGGACATGGTCGCGGACGTGGTCAGGAAGGAGGTTGAGAAGGTCTTTGAAGAGCTGGACATAAGAAACCTTATAAGGCAGGCTACCTATCAGGCTCTCAGGGAGAGGCTTGAGGAGCTCATAACCTAACCGAATACCTTTTTGAATATGTAGTCTCTGTGCTTTAGGAACTCCCAGGGGTTGAATATGCTGTCAAGCTCATCCTCAGAAAGGTACCTCCTTACCTCGGGGTCCTGGAGAAGAACCTCTTTAAAGCTCTTGTCGGAGTTCCAGCTCTCCATGGCACACCTCTGAACCACATCGTAGGCTCTGTCCCTGACCATTCCCTTCTCAGTGAGGGCTACGAGAACCTTTGAGGAGAAGTAGAGACCCTTTGAGAGCTCCATATTCTTCAGCATCCTCTCCCTGTTCACAACCAGACCCCTCAGTATGTCGTGAAAGAGGTTGAGGATGTAGTCAAGGGCTATGGAGGAGTCCGGGAGTATAACCCTCTCCGCGGAGGAGTGGGATATGTCCCTCTCGTGCCATAGGACTATATTCTCAAGGGCAGGGATCAGGTTTGACCTTATCACCCTGGCGAGACCGCATATCCTCTCTGAGTGTATGGGGTTCTTCTTGTGGGGCATGGCTGAGGATCCCCTCTGTCCCTTGGTGAAGGGCTCCTGAACCTCAAGGACTTCCGTCCTCTGGAGGTGTCTTATCTCGGTGGCGAACTTGTCAAGGGAGGAGGCGGTTATAGCCATGGCGGACATGAACTCCGCATGCCTGTCCCTGTGGACTATCTGGGTTGAAGCTGGCTCTATCTTGAGTCCAAGCTCCTCAAGGGCCATCCTCTCTACCTCTGGAGGAACGTTTGAGTAAGTTCCCACTGCCCCCGAGATCTTTCCGTAGGAGACCCTCTCCTTAGCCTGCACAAGCCTTTCCCTGTTCCTCCTCATCTCGTCGTACCAGACCGCCAGCTTTATCCCGAAGGTCGTTGGTTCGGCGTGGACGCCGTGGGTTCTGCCTATCATGAGGGTATCCTTGTGCTCGTAAGCGAGTCTCTTCAGTTCCTCCATCACAAGCTCAACGTCCCTTATAAGTATGCTCAGAGCTTCTCTCATGAGGAGGGCAAGGGCAGTATCTATAACGTCGGAAGAGGTCAGACCAAGGTGTATATACCTTCCCTCCTCACCCACCTGTTCAGATACAGCCGATACGAAGGCTAAGACGTCGTGCTTGTAAACCCTCTCGTACTCCCTTATCTTCTCAAGGGTCTCATCGTCTATCCTCGTGTTCTCCTCTATCTTGCGGAGAGCGTCCTCGGGTATCTTACCGAGCTTAGCCCAGGCTCTACAGACCGCTATCTCAACATCAAGCCACTTCTGAAACTTGTTCTTTTCAGACCATACCTCTCCTATCTCTCTGCGCGTATACCTCTCTATCATGGCTTTTACATTATACTCATTAGGAAAATGAGATACGCCTTGATACTTCTTCTCCTCGTCTCCACCGCCTTTCCCAAGGTCTTCCTTGAGTCCAACTACCCCCTGAGGAGTAACAACTTTTCAAAGATACTGAAGGAAGGGGACATGTTCCTGCTCCTCTGGGCGCTTCAAAAGCTAAAGGATGTCAAGGATATAAAGATCAGCACTGTGGGTCCTGACACTGTCATCTACGTTGAGAGGTACCCGATAGTGAAGGAGGTTGATATAGAGGGTAACTGGTTCGTGGACGATGAGGAGATAAAGAACATAATCCTCGTCAGGGAAGGCGAACCCCTGGTGGACTTTGAACCAGAGAGCGCAGAGGAGACCCTCAAGCTCTTTTACGCCAGAAGGGGCTTCCTGGACGCAAAGGTTGATATAGACCTCCGGATTGACCCTGAGGGATACGCCCACGTCAAAATTCGTATAAGGGAGGGAGAGCTCTACTTCTTGAAGGGGGCGGAATTTACCGGAGCAAGGAGCTTCAGTCCTGAGAGGCTCATGTACGAGGCGGGGCTTAGGGTTGGAGATGTATTCAGCGAGGAGACTGCGAGGAAGGCGGTTCGTAGGATATATAAACTTTACCGTGAGAACGGTTTTTTGGAGAGCAGTATCTACTTCGGAGGCGTTGAGAGACGTAAGTTGAAGTCGCCCTTTTTCCGCGTTCTCTTTCCCGGTATAGAGGGTGCCAAGAGGAATGTGGTCAACCTCTTCGTTCCTCTTTTCCGTGGAGTTTCCAACTTTCTCTCCCACCCCGTGGCGGTTACCAAGGCGGTCTTTGGTTCCGGCTCGGTCGCAATTCCCAAGTACCTTGTGAACGAGGGGAGGCGGTATCAGATATCCTTTGAGGGCAACCTTCACTTTGACAGCGGTACCCTCATGTCCCTCATAGACCTGGATACCCCCGGAGTGGACGTATTCTTCCTTGAAAAAAGCAGGGAAGCTCTTGTGGAGTTTTACAGGAGCAAAGGCTTCTTTGATGTGAGCGTTGATTACACCTTCAGGGGTAGAAGCATAGCCTTTCTGATAAAGGAGGGGGAACGCTACTCACTGAAGGTTTTAGGTTTTAAGGGTATAAAGCTACCTGACGAATATGACAGGAAGCTTATAGAGGAACGGGTTGACGCCTTTCTTAAATCTGTGCGGAGAAGAGGATACCTGACCGCACGGGTGAAACTCCTTGAAGAGGTGGACAGGAGAAAAAAGGTCGTTTATCTGGTGGTTGAGTACATTCCGGGAAAGAGGGTATGGTTGAAGGACGTTCGCTACGAGGGTAAAGATGAATCCATCAGGGAGCTCTTTGATAAGTACAGGGCACTGACACCTTCCATCTTTAGAGGGGAGATAATAGAGGAGCTGAACAGGGATATAAAGGCACTGCTGGGTGAGAAAGGGTACCTTGACGGTGACTTCTCGGTGAGGATAGAGGTGACCGAGGATCCTGAGAACCTGTTTTTAACCTACATTTATTCAATCAAGAAGGGTAAGAGGTACAGGTACGGTAAGCTCCTCATCTACGGGAACGAAAAGACCCATGCCCGAGAGATCTACTACACCGTGGTTAAGGAGAAGTTCTACTCAACACGGGCTGAGGAGGAGAGCCTCTGGAACCTTATACAGAGTGAGAACTACACGGGTGTTCGGATTGAAAACCTCGTGGACAGAGAGAAGAAGGAGGTTCACAGGCTGGTTGAGGTTAGGGAGGATAAGAGAGGTGTCCTTGAGTTTGCGGTAGGTTACAACACCGAGGAGAAGCTAAAGGTTGAGGGAGGGGTCAAGCTGAAGAACCTCTTCGGCGTGGGGATTATACTCAGGGTAAAAGGCTCAAAGAGTCAGAAGTACGAGACCTACGAGGTGGGGCTCTCCGACAAGTTCCTCTTTTCACGCAAGTACTTCACCGACATCTCTCTCTTCCGGACGCTTGAGTTTCACAACAGCTACGACCTTGAGAGCGAGGGCTACCTCGTATCCTTTGGATACAGGCTGAGCAGGTGGTTCTCCGTAAGCCCCTTCTACTCTGGAACCAAAAACACGGTGAAGGGTAGCGGAGAAGGTACCTTCTCCTTAAGAAGATACGGTCTATTCTTTCTGAGGGAGTACAGGGACAACCTCGTAAACCCAAGAAATATGACCCACAACAGCCTGAGAATATCAAAGGTGGAGGGCGATAGGAGTTATTATAAGGTTGAGCTAAACAACTTCTTTCTCAGAGAGATAATAAAGGGGCTCTCTGTGGACGCAAAGCTCTCCGGTGGATGGTCTGGTAAGGGAGCGCCCATATTTGACCGCTTCTTCCTTGGAGGTCTCAGGGACATGAGGGGTTACGACTTTGAGTCTGTGGGCTCCCCTGACGGGGGCAGAACCTACCTCTTTGGAAGGCTTGAACTCCTCTTCGTTGTCAGAGACCCACTGTGGGTAGGTCTTTACACGGACTCGGGGGGTGTCGGGGATAGTTTCTCAAAGTCCCTTAGAAACCTGAAGTACGACGTTGGGACAGCCCTTGGCATAAATACACCCGCAGGCTTCATAAGGCTTGATGTCGCTAAACCTCTCAGTAAGCTTGAGACTCCGACCTCCAGGTTCAAGGTTTATCTATCAATTGGCTTTGTTTACTGATGAGCCTTGTCATGAAGCTGAGAAGCTCCTCCCCTATGTCCTCCCTCCTCAGGGCGAACTCAAAAACGGTTTTCAAATAGTCCAGGGGGTTGCCTGTATCGTACACCTTCCCCTCTATCCTGTAAGCGTATATGGCTTCCTCCTCAAGGAGCAGTTTCATCGCATCGGTCAGCTGTATCTCCCCGCCCTTGCCAGGCTTTGTGTCCCTGAGCTTGTGGAATATCCGAGGTGTGAATATGTACCTGCCGACTATGGCTAAGTTTGAGGGGGCTTCCTCGGGGGAGGGTTTCTCAACGAGGTCTTCTATCAGCAGGACATCGTCCTCAATCTCCCTCACCTTGGCTATACCGTACTTGCCCACCTCCTCCTCAGGGACCTCAAAGAGGGCTATCACACTCCTCTCAAACCTGTTGTAAAGGCTCAGCATCTTCTTTATGTTCTCACTCCCCTTCTCCAGGATTATGTCCCCGAGTGAGACTATGAACGGTTCAGAGCCCACCGCTGGCTCCGCTGTAAGAACCGCATGCCCCAGACCGAGCTGTTGTTTCTGTCTCACGTATATGGGGTTTATCATGTGGCTTATCTCTCTTATGTTCTCCAGTATCTCCTCCTTGCCCGCCTCCTCAAGGTGCCTCTCAAGGTCTGTGTTTATATCAAAGTGGTGCTCTATAGGTCTCTTGTGCCTTCCCGTCACGAATATTGCGTTCTCAACGCCCGCATCAAGAAGTTCCTCAACTATGAACTGGATAACGGGCTTGTCTATTATGGGGAACATCTCCTTTGGCATAGCTTTCGTAGCGGGTAGGAACCTCGTCCCCCACCCTGCAACGGGTAGAACAGCCTTCCTGACTCTTCTCTGCTCCATATCAACCTCCCCTTATCAATCTAAGCATCTCTTTAACAGCCCTCTCAATCCCAAATATTACGGAGTTTGCAATTATTGAGTGACCTATGTTCAACTCCTCAATTATATCCGAGAGCGCAAGGATACCCTTAACGTTTTGGTAGGTGAGCCCGTGCCCAGCGTATACCCTCAGACCCAGCTCCTTCGCAAGGCTCCCCGCCCTTCTCAACCTCTCCAGCTCCTCCCTCGCTTCCTCAAAGCGGTGTTCGTTCCAGAGGTTCGCGTAGGTTCCGGTGTGGAGCTCTATCGCATCAGCTTCAACCCTGGCGCTTGCCCTGACCTGACCCTCCTCTGGGTCTATGAAGAAGGAAACCTCAATACCCTTCTCTCTGAAAGGTTTTATGAACTCCTTCAGATAGCTCTCCATCCCTGCTACGTCCAGTCCCCCCTCGGTGGTTATCTCCTCCCTCTTCTCGGGAACGAGGGTTACCCTGTCAGGTCTGACTCTCAGGGCTATATCCCTCATCTCCTCAACGGGAGCCATCTCAAGATTGACGGGTACGATCACGAGCTCCTTTATGAGCTCAAGGTCTCTATCCTGTATGTGTCTTCTGTCCTCCCTCAGGTGGAGCGTTATCTGGTCCGCACCTGCCTGCTGTGCCAGGAGCGCAGCGAAAACGGGGCTCGGCTCAAAGGTTCTGCGCGCCTGCCTCACGGTTGCGACGTGGTCTATGTTTACACCGAGCTTCATGGAGGTTATTTTACTAAACTATGTCTCTGGAGCACTTACCGGGAAACGTAGAACTCTTCTACCTTGTAAACCATACGAGGACACCCCTTCTTGACACCTTCTTCTCCCATTTTTACCTCTTGGGTAAGGGATACGTACTGTTGCCGGTAGCGGTGCTGGGATTTGTTCTTGACAGGGGTAGATTAAAGCTCCTTTTCCTTGCTACAGCTGTGGAGACAGCGAGTGTCCTTTTGCTGAAGTACTCGTTGCGGGTACCGAGACCTGCCAAGCTTCTTGAAGACGTTCACCTCATAGAGAAGGTTTACTACAAGTCTTTTCCCTCCGGAGACACAGCCTTAGCCTTCGTCGTCGCCTGCTTTCTATCGGGGATGCTACCCGGATACCTGAAACCCCTCCCGTGGATCTACGCTCTCCTTATAGCCTACGGGAGGATGTACGTAGGTGCCCACTTCCCTCTGGACGTCCTTGCGGGTGCGCTCATAGGGCTTGGAAGCTGGAAAGTCGCTGAGGTTGTCCTTAAAATACTTAAGGAAAGAAGATGCTCAGATACCTCCCCTTAGCTCTCCTCTTTTTCATCTTCGGCAACTGGATCCTCAGCTTCACTTCCATTGATGAAGGCAGGAACATGGATGTGGTCAGGAACATGTTAGAGAGTGGCAATTACCTCGTCCCTTACTACAACTGTCATGAGCGGTTTGCAAAACCTCCCCTCCTGTACTGGCTTGTACTCCTAAGCTCCTCGCTCTTTGGGATGAACGAGTTCTCAGCCAGACTCATCTCAGGACTGTCAGCTACAGGTGTCTCCCTGCTCACCTACATGATGGGCAGAGAACTTTTTGATGAGGAGATAGCCAGAAGGAGCTTTCTGATAAACCTTACCATAGTCCACCTCTGGATAGAATCAAGGGCGGTAGTTCCGGAGATGACGCTCACCTTCTTTATGCTCTTGGGTGTCTTCCTGTTCCTGAAGGAAAGGTTCGTTCTGGGGTGGCTATCCCTCGGGCTTGCCTTCCTGACCAAGGGTCCTATCGGGGTTCTCCTGCCTGTCTCCGTCTCGTTCATCCTGAGGAAGGATGCAAAGTTTTTGAATTTAAAAGGCATAATACTATTCTTTCTTGTTGGGGGGAGCTGGTACTATCTTATGTTTTACAGGTTCGGCTACCACTACTTCTACCACTTTTTCATTTACGAAAACATCATGAGATTTACTGGGCAGAAACACATCCATATATACCCTTTCTGGTACTACATTCCAGTCCTGGTCCTCTCTACCGTATTTTACGTCCCCGTTTATCACCGCCTTCTCAGGGTCAGGGGAGAGTTCCTTAGGGTAGTTCTATGGTTCCTCTTCGTGGTGGGATTTTTCAGCCTCTCAAGGAGCAAGCTTCACCACTACATACTCTTCTCCTACCCCGCTATCGCGATAATCCTGTCAGGCGTGGTTGGTGAGAGGTATATAAGGAAGGCTATTGTCTTAGCGGGCATCGCTCTGCTCATACTTACAGGGGGTGCTTACGTTTATGAGCACGAGAGGTTCGTTCCTAAAGCGGTTCCTCTCGTGAGGAATTTTCAGGGCGAGGTTTACTTTTACGGAGCAGAGGTCTCACCGCTCGTTTATTACTCTGGAAAGTGCATAAAAAATTACGTGAGCGGAGCTGAGGGGCTTGTGGTTACAAAAGAAGAGAACAGAGAGAGGTTCAAGAGGTGCAGAGAGCTGGTGAGGGGTAGGGAGTTTGATGGCAATTATGTCCTTTTAAAATGCGAACGGTGATCACTCCTTTCTCTTGCTCAGAGTTATGTATATCTCAACCCTGTTGTTCCTCTCAAGGAGGATGGGCTGTCTCCAGGTGTAGAGAGGTTTCATATCTCCATAGCCGGCTGCAGATAGCCTGGTCGGATCAACACCATGAGCCTGTAAGAACCTTACTACCTCCGTCGCTCTCCTTACGGACAGCTCCCACCTGTCTCTAACAACGCCTCCTTTCACATCGGTAAGCTTGCTCACGTGCCCTTCAACCCTTACGGTTGAGTTCTCCGGGAGCTTTTTAAGAACGTTCGCAACCTCAATCAGAGCCTGCCTTGCCTTGGGGGTTAGGGTGTAGGTCGCGTCCTTGAAGAATATCTTGTCAAAGAGCCTCAACTTCACAAAGTCAGCTGTTATCACTATCTGGAAAGCCCATGGAGGAAGCACCTTCTGAATTCTCCTCTTTATCTTGAGAGCGACATCCTTCGGAGGTGGGTTTATGGGTGGAAGTATGGAGGTCTTCCTTACGAACATCTTCCTCTCAGGCTGGAAGTAGGAGATGAACTTCTCCAGCTGGGCAACGTCCAGACTGCTCATAGCGTATATGAGTATGAAGAAGGTGAGGAGGAGGGACATGAGGTCGCTGAATGAGGTTAGCCACGCCGGTGGTTTCGGACACTCCTCTTTCTTCTTAAAAGCCATCTCTCACCTCACGGGTTCAGCTTTATACAGAACTCAATCCTCCTGTTCTTCTCCCTGTTTTCCGGGGTGTCGTTGGGAGCTATGGGGTGGTACTCACCGTAGCCTACCGCCGATAGTATGTCCTTGGGGTATCCACAGCTTGCAAAGAGCTTCAGAACGCTCACAGCCCTCATGGCGGAGAGTTCCCAGTTGGAGGGGAACCTTGGGTTTGATATGGGCATGTTGTCCGTGTATCCCTCAAAGGTTATAGGAAGGGAGTAAGGCTTGAGCCTTTCACACATGTTCAGGAACAGCCTCTTTGCCTCAGGGTAAGGTTCCTCGCTCCCCAAGGGAAAGAGCTTGCTCGTGTTTACCCTGAGTTTCATGCATGTTCCAGTGATAAGGTAGTCAGCCTCTATTCCCATAGAGAGTAGCTCTTTCTTGATATTGGTTATCTCCCTCTTCAGCTCCGCGAACTTCTTTACCCTGTAGTGCATGTTCTCCATCTGTATGGGGATCCGCGATGCCTTTAAGGCACCACCTTCGGAGAATATGACCTGTCTGCCTCCAAAGGCTTCAACAAGTCCTTTCAGCACCTGATAGAACTTTTCCATGGAGATTATGCTCATGGAGTAAAGGAGTATGAAGAAGGTGAGGAGGAGGGACATGAGGTCGCCGAATGAGGTTAGCCACGCCGGTGGTTTCGGACACTCCTCCTGCTTTCTCTTCATTAAACTTCCTCGGCTACTTCAAGACCGAGCATTATGGAGAGCTCCTGTCTGAGGATGTTGGGGTTCACTCCCTTCTGAATTCCCTCAATAGCCATCAGGTATATGTTCTTGAAGAGAACCTCCGTATCCTTTATCTTCTTGAGCTTTGTTGAGACAGGTATTGCGAAAGCGTTTGCAAGGACAGCACCGTAGAGGGTTGTTATCAGGGCGACCGCCATACCGGGTCCAAGGGCTGAAGGGTCGTTGAGGTTCTTGAGCATCTGTATTAGACCGATCAGTGTCCCTATCATACCGAAGGCAGGGAACAGGTCACCCAGCTTCTCCCAGACAGCTACGTTGGTTCCGAGCTTGTCCTCCAGCTGGGCTATGGCACCCTCCGCACTTATCTTTATCTCTTCAAGCTCAAGCCCGTCCACGAGCATCCTCACCATGTCTCCGAGTAAAGGGTCCCTCTCGTAGTAGAGCTCTATCTCGGACTCAAGGGCGAGTATCCCTTCCCTCCTCACCTTGGTCGCTATCTCAGATAGAAACTCAACGGTTTCAAGGGCGTCCGGGGGCTTCCACAGAAAGGCATCCTTTATGGAGCTCACCCCCTTTATAAACTCCTTGAGGGGAAAGCCTCCCATTGCAGCTGCCATCCCCCCTCCGACAACTATGAATATGGACGGGATGTTTATGAAGGCGGCCGGACTACCGCCCATAACGATAGATATCGCTATAAGAAGGAAGGCTCCGCCTATACCTATTAATGCACCCGGGTCCATCTCACTGAGTTAATAAATCGGAATATAACCTATAATTTAAAGCACATGGTAGAGAAAGAGAAGAGTATAACGGAGAAGGAGGTAATCAACTTACTAAAGAACAAGAGGAAGCCCCTCGCCTTCCTTCAGATCGCCAAACTGCTTGGTGTTGACAAGAAAGGCAGGAAGAGGCTCAAGAAGATCCTGAAGAATCTCAGGAAAGCAAACAGGGTCAAGGTGGTCAGAGGTAAATTCCTATATAACGAGGAGGAGGTAGTAGTCGGAAAAGTCATACCTTATCCCGCCGGCTTTGGCTTCCTTGAGGTTGAAGGCAGAGAGAAGGACATATACATACCTCCCTTTGAGCTACAGAAGGTTCTTGCGGGGGACGTTGTCAAGGCAAAGGTTGTTGAGTTCAGGGGCAAGAAAGAGGTGAGGATACAGAGGGTTCTGAAGAGGGCTAAGCACGAGATAGTGGGAAAGGTGAAGAAGGAAGAGAAGGGATGCCTCTTAGAACCTCTGGACAACAACACGCACGTTACCTTCCTCCTATCAAAGAGAGACTGTGCCATATACAGGGATGGAACGGTGGTAGTAGCAAAGATTACCAACTTCCCTAACGAGAAGACCCCTGCAAGGGCTAAGGTGAAGGAGGTTATAGGTCATCCTGAGGAGAAGTTCCTCGCCATAGACCTACTCATCAGGAAGTACGATCTCCCGACAGACTATCCTCCCGAGGTCATGGAGGAGGTGGACGCTATCCCCGAAGAACTTCCGGAGGATGAGGTCAAGAAGAGGAGAGATCTGAGGGGGCAGGTATGCTTCACCATAGACCCGGAGAAGGCAAGGGACTTTGACGATGCGGTGGCCATAGAGAGGACTCCGGAGGGTAACTACAGGCTCTTCGTCCACATAGCTGATGTCTCCTACTACGTGAGACCTGGAACAGCTCTGGATGGAGAAGCTTACAGAAGAGGTTTTACCTTCTACCTGCCCGACAGGGCACTCCACATGCTCCCAGAGAAGCTCTCCGCCGGGCTCTGCAGTCTGAGACCGGACGAGGACAGGTTCGCCTTCACCTGCGAGATGGTCTTCAATGATAAAGGGGAGTTACTATTCTACGACGTGTACGAGAGCATTATAAGGAGTAAGGCTCGGCTCACATACAACGAAGCGCTTGCCATAATAGTTGGAGACCCCACCTTGGAGGAGAAGTTTCCACAGGTTGTTGAGCCCCTTCGCATGATGGAGGACCTTTACAGGATACTGAACAGGAGGAGGTGGGAAAAGGGGAGCATAGACTTTGACCTCCCCGAGGCGGAGGTTATAGTGGACGAGTTCGGAGAACCAACCGCGGTCGTTCCCTACGAGAGGCACATAGCCCACAAGATAATAGAGCAGTTCATGATATCCGCAAACGAGACGGTCGCCCTGCATCTGGAGAACACCGGATACCCATGCCTCTACAGGGTTCACGAGCCACCGGACGAGGAGAGGGTTGAGAACCTCCTGGAGATACTCAACGGACTCGGATATAAGATTAAAAGACCAAAGGAACTGAGTTCCAAGTTCTTTCAGAAGATAATAGAGGACTTTGAGGGTAAGCCGGAGGAACAGCTCGTGAGGTTTCTAACCCTCAGGTCTATGAGCAGGGCAAAGTACAGTCCCCACAACCTCGGACACTTCGGTCTCGCGTCTGAACACTACGCTCACTTCACCTCTCCCATAAGGAGGTACCCCGACGTGATAGTCCACAGGCTTTTAAAGAGCTCTCTCAGAGGAGAGGAGATAGATTACGACGAGGTGGTAGCTTACCTGGAAGAGGCGGGAGAGCATCTATCTGCCCAGGAGAGGCTCGCTGATGAGGTGGAGTGGGAGGCGATAGACATACTCAAAGCGCGCTACATGCGTTCAAGGCTGGGGGAGGTCTTTGAGGGGATAATCACCGGGGTGGTTCAATTCGGTTTCTTCGTAGAACTGAAGGATACCCTCGTAGAGGGTCTTGTGAGGATAAACACCCTAACAGACGACGACTACGTCTTTGACGAGCCTGCCCACAGGTTCGTTGGGGTTAGGACTGGAAAGGTTTACAGGCTCGGGGATACGGTCAGGGTCAAGGTTCTTGCTGTGGACGAGGAGAGGGGGAAGATAGAACTCATGCTCGCCGAAGAAAGTCAAGGATGATCCTCCTGTGGTCAAAGACGAGCCTGTCTAAGGGTATATCCTCCAGTCTGAACACCCTTGCCTCCTTTGCGTCCGAACCAGCCTTCGGTTCTCCCTCGGCGTCCCCTAAGAAAACCACAGAGACTACGTGAAACCTCGGGTCCCTCTCGGGGTCGGAGTAAACTCCTAAGAGTCCGGAGAGTCTAACATCAAGTCCTGTCTCTTCTTTCATCTCCCTCACAGCCGCGGACTCTACGCTCTCCCCAACCTCAACAAAACCACCGGGAAGGGCAAGCCCTACAGGGGGGTTCTTCCTCTCTATCAGGACTATCCCCCTGAACTTATCACTTTCCCACAGCCTTATGACCACATCCGTCGCAAGGTAAGGAGTCCTCAAACCCATACCGGTTATATACTTTAAACCATGCACTCCGAGGTTTTTGGAATAGATGTGAACCCTTTACTTCTCCTTGCCTGGAGCTTCTTCTCTGGACTTGTCTTCTCCACCGTAGGTGCCGCGGGAGGAATACTCGCAGGTGTAGGGCACATATCTATCTTCGGTGTGCCCATGGCAAACAGCATAAAGCTCATGAACCAGATACTTATCCTTACCTCAACGTTCGTGTCAGTTCCATCTTACTGGAGGCAGAGGAGGGTTATATTCGTTCTTGGTCTGCTCTTAGGTCTTGGAAGTCTTCTCGGAGCTTACATAGGCTCAACCCTCTCCTACAGGTTTTTACAGGACCTGAAGAACTACAAACCCCTCTTTGGACTCTTCACCCTCCTGGTAGCCATAAAGATGTTCTACGACCTCCTCCACAGGAAGAAGAGGGAAAAGATAAAGGAGATAGAGGACGGTATAAGGGAGAGAGGATCCTCCGACCTGAGGACAAAATCCATATCTATGAGAAGAGTGATCCTGGGGTTCCATGGAAGAGAGTACTCCTTCAGTCTGTTCACTCCCGTCCTGGCAGGTTTCCTGGTCGCTATAGTATCATCAGCCCTGGGAGTTGGTGGAGGATTCCTACTCGTTCCCTTCATGGTCTCAGCCATGGGTCTCCCTATGTTTTTAATCCCGGGGACGAGCGCCCTCTCCATACTCGTGACCATGGTTGTGAGCGCAGGAAACTACATGAAGCTGGGTGCTCCGGTTGATCTAAAGTTCTTGGGAGTTGAGGTTCTTGGGGTTGTGCTGGGTTCTCTGGTCGGTCCGCACCTCTCCAAGGTTCTCAGGGAGAGGAGACTTCGCCTCGTTCTGGGTATAGTTCTTCTCTATATAGGTCTCGGCTACACTATTGGTGAGTGGCTCAGGAGCACCTTCGGAATAAGGATAGTATGAGAGGAGCTTGCATGACTCCTCTGCTAAAATAACAGAACCATGCGTGTCCCCTTCTCGTGGCTTTCCGAGTTTCTTGAGCTTGGCGAACTTACCCCTGAAGATGTTGCGGACAGGCTTTCCCTCCGCAGTGTTGAGGCTGTTGTTGAAAAATTCGGTATCTGGCTTGATGGCGTTGTCTTCGGAAGGGTTCTTAGTGCTTCTCCCCATCCAAGAAGAAAAAACCTTCTGGTTCTGAAGGTGGAGGTGGGGAAAGAGGTTCATATAAACCTTGTAACCGCAGACCTTAACCTGTCTGAGGGAGACGTGGTTATCGTCGCACTTCCCAACTCAAAGGTTGGAGACAGATGCATAACTAAGAGGGAGTTTGACGGCATCCTATCCGAGGGAATGCTCCTGTCCGCTCAGGAGCTCGGTCTTGAGGAGCAGAGTGAGGGAGTTCTCAGGTTCAGAGAGGATATAAAACCGGGCACAGATGCGGGGGAACAGCTGGGCTTTGGAGAGAAGCTCATAGAGCTTGATATAACACCAAACAGGGGAGACGTTCTCAGCGTTAGGGGTCTTGCAAGGGAGCTGAGTGCCCTCTTCGGTCTGAGGAAGAAGGAAGTTTCCGCACCTGTGCTCAAAGAACTCGGAGAACTATCAATATCCATTGAGGACAGGGACTGCAAGAGGTACAGGGGTGTTGTCATAAGGGGAGTGAAGGTTGGGGACTCACCCCTTGAGCTTAGGAGGAGGCTCTGGCAGTGTGGTCTCAGGAGCATAAACAACGTTGTTGACGTGACCAATTACATCCTTCTCCAGGAGGGTCAGCCTCTGCACGCCTTTGACCTTGACAGGCTTGAGGGCGGAATAGTCGTCAGGAGTGCGAGAGAGGGAGAGAGGATAGTCACGCTGGACAAGGAGGAGAGGGAGCTTGACCCGGAGGTTCTCGTTATAGCTGACCATGAGAAACCCGTGGCTATCGCGGGGATAATGGGGGGTCTGGAAACGGGTGTGACCGAAGATACAGAGAACATACTCCTTGAGTCAGCCTACTTTGAGCCAACAAGGATCAGGAAGGCTTCAAAGAAGCTCGGTCTGCAGACGGACAGCAGTTACAGGTTTGAGAGGAACGTTGACATTGAGAGGGTTGACAGGGCGCAGGACATAGCGGTTGAGTTGATCCAGAGAACCGCAGGTGGAGAAGTTGAGGCGGTGAAGGACGTATATCCGCAGAAGTATGAGCCCAAGAGGATATTTCTTTCAATGGGAAAGTTCATCAAGTATGCTGGAGAGAGTTACAAGAACGATAAGGCGAGTGAGATACTTACCGCCCTGGAGATACCCCACGAGATAAAGAGATGTGGGATAGAGGTTCTTGTCCCCTCTCACAGAAGCTTTGACCTGAGCAGGGACGTGGACATAGTAGAGGAGCTGATGAGGGTTCAGGGGTACGACCACTACGCCTCGGAAACGCTTCAGCTTCCCTCGGTGGGGAGGCTCTGGAGCGATACGGAAATTGAGGTCAAGAAGTACCTGCGCGATAAAGGTCTGAGTGAAGTTATAAACATATCTTACGAGGAGGAGGGTCTCTACGACCTACTGGGTATTGATAAACCCAGGGTAGAGATACTCAACCCCCTCGTTCCGACCCATAGGTTCATGAGGAGCTCCCTCATCCCTTCCCTCCTTAGAACCGCCAAGTTCAACGAGAATCATTACAACTACGACCTCGCCATATTTGAGCTCGGAAAGGTCTTTTTTGAAGAGGGGGAGGAGAACAGGGTTGGGATACTCGTAAAGGGCTACGTCAACTCATACCCGGGGGAAGTATGGGATGCCTACAGACTGCTCGGTATAGTCCAGGGACTGTTTGATCTCAGGAAGTTAAAACCTGAACTGCTCCCCTCAGAGTTCAGCTTCCTCCATCCCCACGTTCAGTCCCGTATATACATCAAAGGCGAGTACGCTGGCTTCGTGGGAAAACTACATCCTGAACTCAGCCAGAGGTTAGAGCTCAGAGGTGAACCCTTCCTGTGCGAGCTGAGACTGGGACCTCTGACCAGCTCCTCCCAGCCCCACTACAGGGTTGTGTCAAAATTCCCCCCTGTTATCAGGGACTTAGCCTTTGTTGTGGACAAAAACATCTCGGTGAGTAAATTATTAAATGAGATTAAATCTCAGCTTGCTGAGAAGGTGGAAGATGTCATGGTGTTTGATGTTTATGCAGGTGAAAAGGTAGGGGAAGGCAAGAAGAGTGTAGGTGTTAGGATTACTTTCAGGAGTGTGAAAGGAAGCCTCTCGGGTGAAGAGGTAAATGCCCTGGTTGAAAAGGTGGTCAGGAGGTTGAGAGAAACGCTGGGAGTTGAGATCAGATAAAAAGCCTCCTGCCCTGTGCGTGGCCCAGGGATCATCATTGGGGCCTACAAGTGGGCTGTAAGGGAACCCGCCTTCGGAAGGGTCCATCAGGGCTCTCCGAGAGGGTACCCACCTCAAGGTAAGAGGCCCACCGGTATCTCTGGAGGTCACGGCAGGGCGGGTCTTAACACCTCTTGCCTTCCCCTCCTGGAAACAGGAGGTGGAAGAAGAATTGACAGTAACCAAGAGAGATATAAGGAGAGAGCTCTTAAATAGGAGACTCTCTCTGCCCTCAGAGAGAAAAGAGGAGTACGATTCAAGGATACGTGATCTATTAAAGTCTCTGCCCGAGTATAGAAGGGCAAAAAGAATTCTCCTTTACTGCTCTGTAAAGGGGGAACCTGACCTTACGCCACTGTTTGTGGAGCTGATAGATGAAGGAAGGTCTCTCATACTGCCCAGAGTGAAAGGAGAAAGTCTGGAGCTTGTTGAGGCAAGAGAGATCTCCTGCCTAAAGAACGGTACTTTTAACATCCCTGAGCCAGACAGCGGGGTTATAACAGACCCTGAGAGTGTGGAGCTCGCTGTTGTACCTGGGGTGGTCTTTGATAGGGAAGGCTACAGGATAGGTTTTGGTAGGGGTTACTACGATAGGCTCCTGGAAAGAGTAAGAGCTCCAAAGGTAGGGGTCGCTTACTCCTTTCAGGTGCTTGATGTCGTCCCGAGGGATAGCTGGGACGTGCCTGTAGATATGGTCGTTACGGAAAAAGGAGTGATAAGGAGGTACTGAGATGGAACCTATGGCTCTCGTTGGAATACTGGTAGGAGTTCTGATAGGGGGTGTGGTCGTACTCTTCGTCCTAAAGGGTAGGAAGGAGGCTCCCCAGCCACAGCCTGCTGTTGTGGATCTTGAAAAGGAGGCAAGGAGAGCCGAAGAAGAAGCTCTCAGGCTCGTGAGGGAAGCTCAAGAAAAGGCAGAATCTATCCTTAAGGAGGCTGACGAGAAAGCTCAGAGGATAATTGAGCAGGCTCAGAGTGAGGCGGAGAGACTCAGGAAGGAGTTTGAGGAAAAGAAGGGAGAACTTAAGGAGCTTGAAGAAAACCTCCTCTCTAAGGAGAAACAGCTTGAGAGAAAGTGGGAGACCATAGAGAGAAGAGAAGAAGATATATACAGGCGTGAAAGAGAGGTAAGGGAGTTTGAGAGGCAGGTAGAGGCGAGAAGGAAGGAGATACTTGAGCTTGAGGAGAAGCTCCTGAGGGAGCAGGAGGAGATAAAGAAGCTGAAAGAGCAGGAGACCTTGGAGCTTCAGCGCATAGCGTCCATGACAGTTGAGGAGGCTAAGGAAGAACTCCTCAGGAGGGTGGAGGAAGAGAGCAGGCTTGAGGCGGTCAAGCTTATGAAGAGGATTGAGGAGGAGGCTAAGGAGAAGGCTGAGCTGGAGGCAAAGAGGATAGTTACAACCGCTGTCCAGAGGGTCTCTCCCCAGATAGCCATAAACTACACGACGACGTCCGTTGAGCTTCCCAGCAACGAGTTCAAGGGAAGGATAATAGGGAGAGAGGGTAGGAACATAAGAACCTTTGAACTACTCACAGGCGTTGACCTCATAATAGACGACACACCTGACGTGGTAACCATATCCTCCTTTGACCCACTCAGAAGGGAGATAGCCAAAGAGGCGCTGGAAAGGCTTATAGAGGACGGGAGAATACATCCCGCAAGGATAGAGGAGATAGTGGACGAGGTCAAGAAAGAGATGGACGAGAAGATAAGGAAGATGGGTGAGGAGACCGCCTTTGAGCTGGGTCTTCACGATATAAATCCGGGACTCTACTACTACATAGGCAAGCTCTACTTCAGGACAAGTTACTCCCAGAACGTCCTTCTCCACTCCAAAGAGGTTGCCTACCTGTCAGGGCTTATGGCGGAAGAGCTCGGATTAGATGCGAAGCTTGCCAAGAGGGCTGGGCTTCTCCACGATATAGGCAAGGCGGTATCCCACGAGCTTGGGGGCTCCCACACGGACATAGGTGTTGAGCTCTGCAAGAAGTACGGAGAACCCGACGCGGTTATAAACGCCATAAAGGCTCACCACGAGGAGGAACCTGTCAGGTACCCGGAGGTAGCCCTGGTGTGCGCCGCGGACGCATTATCTGCGGCGAGGCCGGGTGCAAGAAGGGAAACCCTTGAGGCGTACCTGAAGAGACTTGAAAAGCTTGAAGAGATCGTAAAGTCCTTCAAAGGGGTTGCCAACGCTTACGCGGTTCAGGCTGGAAGGGAGGTAAGGGTCATAGTCAACCCTGAGGAGATATCGGACGAGGAAGCTTACATGCTCTCAAGGGACATAGCCAAGAAGATAGAGGAGGAGATGGACTACCCCGGTCAGATAAAGGTGGTTGTGATCAGAGAGCTGAGGCACGTAGAATATGCTAAATAATTAATTATTAGCGCGGGTGTGGCGGAACTGGCAGACGCGCCGGACTCAGGATCCGGTGCCCGCAAGGGCGTGAGGGTTCGACTCCCTCCACCCGCACCATAAAACAAGGATGAGGTTCCTGATAATAGGCGACATAGTGGGCAGACCGGGGAGAAGGGCTGTCCAGAGGTTCCTGAATGAAAGGCGAGGAGACTTTGATGTCGTTGTAGCCAACGTGGAGAACTCCGCGGGGGGCTTCGGTATAACACGGAAGGTCTATGATGAGCTGAAGTCTTTCGGAATAGACGTCTTCACCTCTGGAAATCACATATGGGATAAGAAGGAGGTTTACGAGTTCATAGACAAGGTTGAAGACCTCCTCAGACCTGCGAACTACCCGAAGGGTGTGCCGGGTAAAGGGTACGGTGTGTATGAAAAAAACGGGGCTAAGTTCTCCGTGATAAACCTAATGGGAAGGGTATTCCTTGAGCCAAACCTGGACAACCCCTTTGCCAGATTTGATGAGCTCTACGAGGAAGTTTCCTCTGAGACCAGGGTGGTTCTCGTGGACTTCCACGCCGAGGTAACTTCGGAGAAGTGGGCTTTTGGAATATATGCGGACGGGAGGGCTTCCCTGGTTTACGGTACCCATACGCACGTTCCCACCGCTGACGAGTTCATACTCAAGGGGGGCACAGCCTACGTGAGCGACGTGGGAATGACGGGGGCGTGGTACTCGGTTATCGGGATGCACCATAAGGAACCCATAGAGAGGTTCCTCTACGCTCTGCCACGCAAGTTCAAGGTTGAAGAAAAGGAGTCCGTAGTTTTCAACGCTGTGAGTGTTGATATAGATGAGAGGAGCGGTAAGGCAAGGAGCATAGAGAGAATAAGGGAGATGTACGAGTGATAGTTCTGCTTCCCATACTCCTGACCTTCGCCCTCATTTTTGCGCAGACCCCTGCTGAGTACAAGCTCCTTAAAAAGTTCAGGGATACCGGAGACATCAAGACCGGTCTATTCCTCCTTGAGAATTACCCTTCCGCTGTGTTCAAGGACGAGTTGAAGCTGGAGGTAGCCAAACTCCTTCTGGACAGAGGAGATGCTGACAGGGCGAGGTTTGTTTTAGTGGGTATAAACCTGAACAACGTGAGGGATGAGTACGGAAAAACAGCTTCAGAGCTCTGGACTGCCCTGAATCTTGACAAGAAGGAGCTCGTTCTGAGGTTTCCCGAGTTCGCTTTTAAATTCATCTCTGAGGTTGAACTGAGCGAGGAGGAGAGGAGGAGAGTTTACGAGAGACTTCTCTCAAATAAACTTTACAGTGAAATCCTGAAGCTCTCAAAGGACTGCCTTTACAGGGGCATAGCCCTCTTCAAGCTCAGAAGGTATGCGGAGAGTGCGGAGGAGCTTAAAAACTGCGAGGGCGACAGGGCTGGTGTGTACGCTCTCCTGTCCTACCTGAAGACCGATGACGTAAAGAATGCTGAGCTTTTTTTGAAGAGAAGGGATAGTGACATTCTCTACTACAGATATGCCTGGTATCTCTTCGCAAAGGGTGATTATGAAAGGGCTAGGAAATTTTTCTTGAAGTCTGGGTTCAGTTTTAACTCCCTCTTTTACGCTGGATTGATTGACTATATAAGGGGCGAGTATGAGCTTGCCTACGAGGAGTTCTCTGAGGCTGAAAGATCCGCAAGGGGAAACATCCAGAGGACGAGGGCAAACTTCTGGAAGTTCAAAACGCTCAGGAAGCTCGGTATAGAGGATCTCGCTGAACACTATCTGAAGGAAGCTTCCAAAGGCGCCGGCTTCTATTCGGTTGTCGCCAGGAGGCTTCTCGGTCTCCCGGTGAGCGATAGGGTTGAGTACGACCCGCCAGAGGGAATATCGCCCTTCGGAGAGAGACTGCTGGGTATATACCAGCTCGGTTTTCTGCACTACATGAGGCTTGAGGCTTTTAATCGCATGGATGAGGTCCTCCCGGAGGACATCTTTTCACTCCTGAGGGTTGACCCGTACCTTGCTCTCAAGCTGGCGGTAAGGGCTTTTGGAGCCAACTCAGACCTTTACAGAAGCGTAGCCTATCCAACACCCTTCAGGACACTCGTTGAGAAGGTTTCGGATAGGTTTGGGGTTGACAAAGCTCTTGTGTACGCTGTGATGAGACAGGAGAGCCTCTTTGATGTGAAGGCTCTTTCAAGGTCAAAGGCGAAAGGACTCATGCAGTTGATGGACAGAACCGCCAGGTGGGAGGCTGACCAGCTCGGTATGGACTACGATGATATCCTTGAACCAGGGACAAACATAACTCTCGGCACAGCTTATCTGAGGTTCCTGCTTGACTTCTGGAAGGGAGACCTCGTGAGAACGGTCGCCTCTTACAACGCGGGTCAGGGTGTGGTAAAGGGGTGGAAGCGGTATGGGGATGACTACCTATTTATAGAGAGTATCCCCTACGACGAGACGAGAAAGTACGTTAGAAGAGTTCTCTGGTTCTACTACGTGTACTCAGAAAAACTTTCTGAGCCTTCAAGGTAGTCAACGGGTTTTCTCCCTGCGAAGCCGTCGTTGAGCTCGTGCCAGAACATTATGGTATCTTCGTCCTCTCTCCAGCACAGCCATATGTATCTACCCTCGTGGTAGGAGAGGAAGTCAACCAGTATGGGGTCAACGCCCTTTATGACGCCTCCGAGTTCTTCTATCCTCAGAAAACCCTGTTTTATAAGGCTTTCAAGTTCCTTTACCTTCGTCTGACAGTACATCTTCTCAAGCTCATCCTCCTCCTCTTCAAGGCGAGAGTAATGTTCAAAGAGCTCAACTTTTTTCATGTTTATGTCTTCAATTATGGGCTTTATCTTTATAAGCAGATCTCTCGCTTCGTCCAAGGTAAAAACCTTCATGCTCTTTAATATGTAGTGGGGAGTTTAGATGTCAATCGTTCACCGAGACTTGACTTCCAGCTGGGTAGAAGGTTTACTT
>WGFS01000120.1 GCA_015492115.1 Aquificaceae bacterium | reverse complement strand
CCAGCGAGCGCTGTTGAAGAAACTACCACCAGAGATAAACCCAAGGCTGTAAGTGGATACCTCATTATCCCATCCTCCTTTCTCAGAAATATACTATAAGGTGATAAAGTAGTCAAGTAATTACTTATGTTCTTGACTATTTACTCATAAATTCTTATAATCCTAAGAGAGGAGGTGAGGTAGATATGGTGAAGGGAAAGCTCTTAGGGTTTGGTGCTCTTCTTCTGTCCTTTGGTGTAGCCTTAGGTGCATCCGTTCCAAAACTCACACCCCAGGAGATGAAGCGGGCTACCCAGATATACTTTGACAGGTGCGCTGGATGTCATGGAATGCTGAGGAAGGGAGCGACAGGACCTGCCCTTACGCCTGATGTTACGAGACCCCTCGGACTTAAGACTATTGAGAACATAATCACCAACGGACTGCCGGGCGGTATGCCGGACTGGGGGAGACAGGGAATATTATCTAGAAAAGATATAAAACTGCTCGCAAAGTTTCTCATGCACGAACCCCCCCAGCCACCCCTCATGACCCTGTCCGATATGAAGAAGTGGTGGAAGGTTTACATCCCACCCGATGAAAGACCCACAAAACCCCAGCATAAGCATAACTGGAAGAACTTCATGGGGGTGATCCTCAGGGACGTGGGTAAGGTGGCGATAATAGACGGGGACACGAAGAAGCTGGTCAGCATAGTGGATACCGGGTTTGCGGTTCACATCTTCAGGTCATCGGGAACCGGCAGATACTTCCTCACCATAGGCAGGGACGGGAAGGCTACGCTCATAGACCTCTGGCTCAAGAAGCCAGACAAGGTAGCGGAGGTCAAGGTCTGCTACGACGCGAGATCCATAGACACGAGCAAGTACAGGGGACCTAAAGGTGATTACATGGACAAGCTCGCGGTGGTGGGCTGTTACTGGCCACCGAGCTTTGTGATACTTGACGGTCAGACCCTTGAACCCATAAAGATAGTGGATACGAGCCATTACACGTGGGATACGAACGATTACGTGGAGGAAGCAAGGGTCGCCTCCATAGTCGCCTCCCACCACGATCCCGAGTGGATCATAACCGATAAGGAAGCCGGCAAGGTTATGGTTGTAAACTACGAGGATCCTACCAACCTCAGGATGCACCTTGTAGATGCGGAAAGGTTTCTCCACGATGGGGGGTGGGATCTATCCAAGAGATACTTCCTCGTCGCCGCGAACATGAGGAACAAGATAATAGTGATAGACTCAGTAAAGAAGAAGTTTGTGGCGGAGATAGAGACAGGCGTAAAGCCCCACCCCGGTAGAGGAGCGAACTTCGTTCACCCGAGGTTCGGTCCCGTATGGTGCACCGGGCACCTCGGTTCCAACAACGTAGCCTGTATAGGAACGGATCCCGTCAACCACTCAAGATACGCCTGGAAGCTGGTCGCCAACATAGAGCTACCCGGTTCTGGTGGAGGAACTCTCTTCATAAAGACCCACCCCAAGTCCACCCACATCTGGGTGGATAGACCCCTGAGTGCGGATCCAAAACTACAGAGACAGCTCTACGTTATAGACAAGGACAGCCTCAGGGTTATAAAGACCATCAACGTTATAGATGAACTCAGGAAAAAAGGATACAGAAACATAGACGGAAGGATAGTCCACCCGGAGTTTGACATGTACGGTAAGGAAGTATGGGTCTCCGTGTGGGGAAGGAAGGACAAGCCCACCGCGATAGTGGTATTTGATGACAGGACGATGAAGATAAAGAAGGTGATAACCGGAGACTGGGTAAGGACCCCCACCGGCATATTCAACGTCTATACAACGACCAACGACATCTACTGAGGTGGTGATATGGCCTCTCTCATCTCACTTCGCTCCCTCGCCCCCTCTTTTTCCCTCCTTTTTTTTCTCTTTTCCTTCGCTGAAGATGGGAGAGGGCTGTATTTAAAACATTGTGCGACCTGCCACCACGAGGAGAGGATAGGAAGAACAGCCCCACCGCTCCTTCCCGAGTTCCTGAGAAGATACTCCGACATAAGGATAAGGGACTTAATAAAAAAAGGAATTCCCGCCTCAAACATGCCTTCCTTCAGCTCTCTTACAGAGGGAGAGATAAAGGAGATAATCCGCTATATCAGGTCACCCGCTCACGGGATAAGGTACACCCTGGAGGAGGTAAAGAGAAGCAGAATAGAGTTTAAAAACCCCAGGAAGAGGCTCCCCATAAAGGACATAAGAAACCTCATAGTCGTGGTGGACAAAGGTGCAAAGGAGGTGTGGATAGCTGAAGGTAAACGTATCTTTGACAGGTTCATCCTCTCCAACGTTCACGGAGGTGTGAAGTTCTCACCCGATGGCAGAGATTTTTACGTCCCCTCAAGGGATGGATGGGTAGCCCACTACAGCGTGGAGGAAGGGAGGCTCAAGGAGAAGGTCAGAGCCTGCGTTTACCTCAGAAACATAGCGCTGTTTAGGAACCTGCTTGCGGTCAGCTGTGTCCTGCCCAAGAGCCTCATCCTGATGGACAGGAACCTCAGACCTCTCAAGAGGATAGAGCTTGAGGGGAGACCGAGCGCGGTCTATGAGCTCAGGAGTAAGGGTGGTTTCATCCTAACCTTCAGGGACAGACCTCTCGTAGGTTTTGTAAATGAGGAAGGGAAGATCTCATACAGGAGGATAGAGGCTCCCCTTGAGGACTTCTTCATAGACCCTTTTGAGAGGTTTTTGATAGGTAGCTCAAGGAAGGGCAAGAAACTGATCGTTTACAGGCTGGATACCTTAAAGAAGGTCTTTGAGAGGAAGGTCCCCGGGCTTCCCCACCTCTTTTCCGCAAGCTTCTGGTATTCCGGAGGCAATTTCTACTTTGCGACCCGTCATATAGGTTCCACAAAGGTGAGCGTGTGGAGGATGTATGACTGGAAGCTCATCAAAGAGATAGATACTGGAGGGAAGGGCTTTTTCGTGAGAACCACCTCAAGGATACCCCACCTCTGGATAGACAACGGAGATGGGAGCTTTGTCCTCCTTGACAAGAAAACCCTTGAGGTAAAGAGGCTCAAGGTCTCCGAAAAGGGCAGGGCTATCCATGTAGAGTTCTCTCCCGACGGGAGGTTCGCCTACGTGAGCGTGATCGGAGAGGGGAGAGGACTGTACATCTACGACCCTCTCACACTCAGGCTTCTCAAGAAAATCCCCGCAAAGCACCCAGCTGGTAAGTACAACTTCGTGAACAAGACAAGGAGCTTCCTTCCAGCCCAGCTCGGATACGAGGTCTTCATGGAAAGGTGCTGGGGATGTCACCATCCTACGAGGACCGCCTTCGGACCCTCTCTAAGGTGGATAGCCAAGCACAGAAGCAGAGAGGAGATCATCTCCCAGCTTGTAGATCCGGAGGATACCTCAAAGCTCCTGGGATATGAGAGGAACGCCATGCCGAGGATAGATCTCTCTCAGGAGGAGATAAACGCTCTGCTCTCTTACATAGAGAGCTTGAAAGGTGAAGGCTATGCTAAGGCTGACTGAGTTCATAAGGAAAGCTTTAAGCGATGAGGATTACAAGCCCTTCAGGGGAGTGATACTTATATGGAACCTCACCAACAGGTGCAACCTCTACTGCAAGCATTGCTACTCTTCCGCAAACCAGGAGACGGAGGGAGAGCTAACCTTTGAGGAAATAAAGAGAGTTACCGGTGATCTCGTGAGGGAAGGGGTCAGGTTCGCGATCCTCTCTGGAGGAGAACCTCTCCTGAGGGAGGACATCTTTGATGTGGCTGAGCTTCTGAGGGAAAGGGGAATAAAAACCTACCTTTCCACCAACGGTCTTCTCATAAACGGGGAAAACGTAGGGAAGATAAAGGAAAGTTTTGACTACGTCGGTGTTAGTCTGGACGGGACGCCGGAGGTTCACGACAGCTTCAGGGGAAAGAGGCACTCCTTTGAGGAAGCTCTGAACGCCCTTACGCTCTGCAGGAGGGAGGACATAAAGGTTGGGCTCAGGTTCACCCTGACGGAGAGGACCGCGAGCTCCCTTCCCTTCATCTTTGATCTTGTTGAGGAGCTCGGAATCCCGAAGCTCTACATATCTCATCTCGTTTACGCAGGGAGGGGGAGGAAGCTGAGGGATGTTGATAGAGAAAGATACAGAAAACTCGTAGAGTTCATCGTTGGAAAAGCCTTTGAGTTCGCTGAGAAGGGCATAGACGTGGTCACGGGAAACAACGAGGCGGACGCAATTATCCTGCTCAGGGAGTTTAAAAAGAGGTTTCCGGAGAGAAGCGAAAAACTCCGGGAAATACTGAGGATGTGGGGAGGTAACCAGGCAGGAGTCAGGCTCGTGAACGTAGACCACAGGGGAAACGTGAAGCCAGACCCCTTCTTCTTCCACAGTGTTGGAAACCTGAGGGAGAGGAGCTTTTCCGAAATATGGAACTCAAACGGGCTTCTTTCAAAGCTCAGGGAGAGACCCCGGAGGATAAAGGGGAGGTGCTCAGGGTGTCCTTACCTGGATGTGTGCAACGGGGGATCAAGGGCGAGGGCTTACTTCGCCTTCGGTGATTACTTTGCGGAGGATCCGGCATGCTATATCTGTTAATCCTCCTTCTCTTTACATTCACCTACGCTGGGAAGGTTTACGTCGTGGAGAGGGAGAGGGGAGCGGTCGCGGTATTGGAGGAGGGCAGGCTCGTTAAGGAGGTAAGAAACTTAGGAAACCTCAACCATGCGACGCTCAAGTTCTTCAAAGGGGACGCCTATCTGATAAGCAGGGACGGCTTCCTCTCATGGATAGACACGAGGGAAGACAGGCTCCTGAAAAAGGTAAAGGTGGGCGAGAGCTCCATAGGTTTTACCTTCTGCGGTGGTAAGGTGGTGGTCGCCAACTACTCACCCCACACCGTGGTCTTCTTGAGCCCCGATCTGAGGGTCCTCCGGAGGGTAAGGACCGGGTCAAGGAACGTAGGCATAAAGCCCTACCGGAATTTTCTCCTCTTCGCCCTCATGGACAGGGACGAGATCTGGGTTGTGGACTGCGGAAGCTACAGGAGGGTAAGGAGCTTTGAGCGTGTGGGTAAGATGCCCTTTGACGCCTTCCTTGCAGGTGAAAGGTACGTGGTCGGATTCTTCAAGGAGAGCTCGGTGGGAGTGGTCAACCTGAAGGATCTAACCTACAGGAGGCTCAGGTTAAGGTCGGAGATGGGTGAGGTCGTCTTCAAGATACCTCACTTCGGTCTCTGGGGGGTTTACGGAGGCAGGGCATACGTACCTGCGCTGGGGGAGAGGAAGGTTCGTGTGGTCAACCTGAAGGACTTCAGATACGAGGGGAGTATAGAGCTTCCGGGGCTTCCCGTTTTCGTCTCCGTGTCTCCAGATGGTAAGTATCTCGCAGTCAACTACAGCGGGGACATGGAGGACTACCTGACCCTGATAGACAGGGAGAGGGGAAAGATAGTGAAGACGGAAAGGCTCGGCAGGAGGATACTCCACTTCAGGTTCACCCCGGACGGGCGGTTCATATACCTCTCCTCTTACTACGAGAACAGGGTGAAGAAGGTGAGCGTTCCCCGGCTCAGGGTGATTGAGGAGATCGCCGTACCAACGCCCTCGGGCGTCTTCATCAAGGGAGGTTGAGCCATGGGTAAGGTTTACCTGGTCGGTGCAGGTCCGGGAGACCCGGAGCTCCTGACCCTGAAGGCGATTAGAGTTCTTACGAAGGCGGACGTTATCCTCTACGACAGGCTCGTGAGCGAAGAGATCCTGAACTACGCGAAACCTGACTGCAGGCTCGTGTACGTGGGAAAGGAAGACGGGAAACACACACTACCACAGGAAGAGATAAACAGGCTCCTCGTTTACTACGCGAGCGCGTACGAAAAGGTGGTGAGGCTGAAGGGAGGAGATCCCTTCGTGTTCGGAAGGGGCGGGGAGGAGGCTCTCTATCTAAAGGAGCACGGTGTCCCCTACGAGGTCGTGCCGGGGGTCAGCTCAGTCTACGCGGTCCCCGCCTATGCAGGGATACCCCTCACCTTCAGGGGGATAGCCTCCTCCTTTGCGGTGGTTACGGGGCACGAGTGCACGGGAAAGGAGAAGAGGGTGGACTGGAGGTCCTTCAGGGGGATAGACACCCTCGTGGTGCTGATGGGAGTGAAGAACAGACAGAGGATAGCGAAAGAGCTGTTAGACGCGGGGAGAAATCCAGAGGAGCCTGTAGCCTTCATTGAGAGGGGAACGACCCGGGAGCAGAGGGTGGTGGTCTCAACGCTGAGGGAGGTGGCGAGCGAGCCTCCTGAGGTAAAGCCTCCCGCTGTCATGGTGGTGGGAGAGGTGGTAAGGCTCCGGGAGGAGATAGGAAGGCTCTTAGAGAACCTGAGGGAGCTTGAGGGGGTGTACCATGCTTAGGGAAGCTCTTCTGAAGGAGATCCAGTCACACATACCCTTGGTGGAAAGACCCTTCCTGCACTTAGCCCAGAAGCTGGGGGTAGAGGAAGAGAGAGTTATTGAAGAGCTGGGGAAGCTCAAGAAGGAAAGGATAATAAGGCAGATCTCCCCTATCTACGACACAAAGGTAGCGGGTTACGACAGCTCCCTTGTAGCCTTTAAGGTTCCCTCGGGCAGGGTGGAGGAGGTGGCGAGGCTCGTAAACACCCATCCCGGTGTGAGCCACAACTACGAGAGGGAACATGAACTGAACCTCTGGTTCACCCTGGCTGTACCTCCCGACGGGGGGCTGAGCCTTGAGGAGACCGTATCCCTTCTCGCGAAGCTCGGAGGGGTCAAGGACTACGTAATACTGAGGACACTGAAGACTTACAAGATAGGGGTGAAGCTCAACTACGAGGAGCTCACCGAAAGGGAGGAGGTAGAGATCAGGGAGAGGGGTAGGGCTGAGCTGAGCGAACTGGAAAAGGAAGTGATAAGGGCTTCTCAGAAGGACGTGCCCCTTGTTAAGAGACCCTTCAGGGAGCTTGCAGGAAAAGTGGGTATATCAGAGGAGCAGTTTGTAGGGACTCTAAGGGAGCTCAAGGAGAAGGGGGTCATGAGAAGGTTCTCGGCGATCCTGTTCCACAGAAGGGCTGGCTTTAGAGCGAACGGGATGGCTGTCTGGAAGGTTCCCCAGGAGAGGATAGATGAGGTGGGCTATTACCTTGCCTCCTTCAAGAGTGTGTCCCACTGCTACCGGAGGACAACTAACGAACACTGGAGCTACAACCTCTTCTCCATGATACATGGGAAAACCAAGGAGGAAGTTCTTTCCTTCGTGGAGAGGGTAGGTAACGAACTTGGCATGAAAGAATGGAGCGTTCTCTTCTCCACGAGGGAGTTCAAGAAGAAGAGGGTGGAGCTCTTCTCGGAGGAGTTCTATGAATGGGAAAAAAGGTACCTGGAAGTTCATTCCTACTAAGGAGAAGATATCTATTGTCGCTTTAAAGCTGTTTTCTCGCAAGGGTTTTAAAGGAACAACCATAAAGGACATAGCCAAGAAAGTCGGTATAACCGAAGGGGCGATATACAGGCACTTTACCAATAAGGAGGAGATAATAAACTACCTGATAACGAGGATAAGCGAAGAGCTAAGAACGCTTATAGAGACGAAGGTTCTTCCCTGCAAGGGCATAAGAGAACAGGTATCCAGGCTTGTAGAGCTACTTGTAAACTACGCCTTTGATAATCCCGACGCCTTCAGATTCCTAACCGTATATCACATACTCAGGCATAACAACAACAGTATTCAACTGCCAGGGAGCATTCTAATAAACCTATTCAGAAAAGCTTACAGGAAGGGAGATATAAAGGTCTCACCCGAGGTAGCCCTCAGTCTGATAATAGGTTCCGTAGAGAGACTCTTCATTCTCTGGGAGCTAAACATAATAGACTTACCGAGAAAACAGCTCGTGGAGGAGTTAAAATCAGCAACTCTGAAGGCACTCTTCGGATGCTGAGGGATTAATATATCTACATGGGTGAGTGTGCGAGGCTTGAGTACGTCAGGTCTCTTATAGAAGAGTCCTGTGTTCGGTCTGGGAGAGACCCGGAGGAAGTCACACTCCTTGGAGCTTCCAAGACGGTGAAACCTGAGATCATAAGACGATTCTTTGAGTGTGGTTTAAAGACCTTCGGTGAGAACAGGGTTCAGGAGCTCCTTGAGAAGTACGATAGGCTGAAAGGGCTCAATATAGACTGGCACTTCATAGGTAGCCTTCAGACAAACAAGGTTAAGTATCTTATAGACAGGGTGTCTCTCATACATTCGCTGGACAGGAAGTCCCTGGCAGATGAGATTCAGAAGAGAGCTCAGAGGGCTGGCATAGTTCAGGATGTGCTCATAGAGGTCAACGTGGGTGACGAGGAGAGCAAGGCTGGGGTTAAACCTGAGGAGCTCAGGGAATTGTTTGAGTACTCACTAAACCTTCCAAACCTTAAAGTGCTCGGTCTCATGACTATACCTCCATACCTGCCCGACCCTGAGGAGGTCAGACCTTTCTTCGCTAAACTCAGGAAGCTCAAAAACAGGTTGGAAGAGGAGTTCGGTGTAAACCTGAAGCATCTCTCCATGGGGATGTCCCACGACTTTACGGTCGCCATTGAAGAAGGTGCAACCATAGTGAGGGTTGGGACTCTGCTCTTCGGTGAGAGGACTTGAAGGTAAAGTTCAAAGTATGGCTTGAGAAGGAAGGGGAGCCCATAATCAG
Source organism: Aquificaceae bacterium (assembly GCA_015492115.1). Lineage (GTDB taxonomy): Bacteria > Aquificota > Aquificia > Aquificales > Aquificaceae > Hydrogenivirga. Next base: position 6,745 of record WGFS01000120.1, on the reverse strand, counting down.
CGAGGGCAAGTACCGTCTTTTAAAAGAGATAGACAGTGTGGGATCAATACTAAGAGCGTCCAGAAAGCTGGGCATCAGCTACAAGAGAGCTCACAGTCAGATCAAGACCTTGGAAGAAAGGCTCGGGTGTCCTGTGGTGGAGAGGAGAAGGAGGGGAGGCTCTAAGCTCACCGAGAGGGGTAAGCGCCTGGTAGAGGAGTACGAAAGGGTCCTTGAGAAGTTTACGAATCTGGCTGAAAAACTATCCGAATAGCTCTCTCTCAAACTCCAGTAGCTCTCTCTTCATATCAAGCCCGTACGAGAAACCTCCCAGCCCGGTTTTTGAAACCACCCTGTGGCAGGGTATTATCAGAGGAAACCTGTTTATGCTCAGACAGTAGCCTATGAACCTCGGATGCAGACCGAGAACCCTCCCGATCTCACCGTATGTCGTTACCTTACCGGGAGGTACGTTCCTCTTCAGAAAGCTGAACACCTTTATCACTTCTTCCCTGTAGCCTTCAAGATTTAGCTCTTCAAGTTTGAACTCCACGTCCCCTTTACCGCTGAGATACTGGGAGAACCTCTCAAGAACTGAAGGGGGAGCCTTTAAAGGGTTAGAACCACACTTCAGGAGCCTTGAGCTGATTATTCTGGAACCCTCCGCCATGGTTATCCCCAGCATCAGGTTATGGGTAATTTTCACCTTACACTCTTCCACATCTGAAATTGAATATACATAGAGGTGGGTTAAAATGAAAAGTAGAAAACGTACAGGAGGGGTAAAAATGTTTAATAAGAAGTATGTGGTAACCTCTTTGGGAGTTCTGCCTCTTTTGTTCGCCTGTGGAACGAAGACACCCTCTATAGACCCAACCGCCTACCCGATAACACCTGCGGACAGGGTAAGGGTTGAGGTTCCAGACGCATGCAGGATAGCTTACCAGAACGTTATACCGAGAGTAGCGGTTATTGACTTCGCAAACAACACCACCTTTGACCTGGCAAAGGTCATTCAGTCTCAGGCTGCGGGTACGACGACAAGAAAGGAAGTTCACGGAGGAGTGTGGGGGGTTACCGCCGGTCCCGCCGGTATCGGGGTTGGACACGTTGGGGCAAGCGCATCCAGAACAGACTGGAGAAGACAGGCTCAGACCGTTTCAAGGGATGTGAACGCAAAGCTCGGTGAGAGCATAGCTGAGGCGGTTGTGAGCGAGCTATCAAACATAGGAGGCATGAGGATATTTACCAGAAGGGACCTTCAGAAAGTCCTCCAGGAGCAGAAGTTCCAGATGTCCGGTCTCGTTGATCCCAATACAGCTGTTCAGATAGGGCGCCTTGCAGGTGTTAAGTACATAGTCACAGGTGCGGTTAACAACATAAACCTGAAGTGGGTTGAGATCGGAGAGGGTGCCAAGAGGGGGCTTTCTCAGAACCTGGGGCTTCTGGGGACCGCCCTTGCGGTTGGAGCATCAACACAGGAAGGCTGGAACCTTACCGTTGATATAGTTGTGAAGGTTATAGATACAGAGACTGGTGAGGTCGTGCTTACAAAAACCGTCTCCGGAAGAGAGGTTCTGGGGAAGACGCCGACCTTCAACTTTGACTCCATAATAGGTGGTGCAAAGAAGGCTGCTCAGGAAGCACTTGAAGACATAAGACCTGATCTGTCAAAACTCTTTCCCCTCAGGGGCTACATAATCCAGCTCAGAACAGCGCCTGACAAGAAGTCAAGATATGCTCTGATAAACGTTGGTTCAAAGAACGGTGTGAAGGAAGGGCAGGAGTTCTTTGTTATAGACTTCCAGGCGATTCAGGATCCCATAACCGGCAAGACTACCTGCGACCAGATCAAGCTCCCCGTAACCCTCGTGGTATCTACGCAGATACAACCTGACAAGGCTTGGACTGTGGTAAAGGGAGAAAAGAACCAGATAATGAGGGTCAAGCTCGGACAGGTTGTTGAAAGAAAGCCTCTTGAGGGAGGAAGCGGACTGAACAAGCTTTTCTGAGGGAGGTTTGGTATGGGTTTTTTAACCGCTCTACTCTTTTTCTTTCTGGGTATAGCCTACTCTCAACCACCCTTTATGCCCCCGGGGCATATGGGCAACATGTATCCGCAACCTCCTCCTGCGGAGCTTACCCGCCTTGATAACCCTCCCTTTACTCTTATAGTTCTTCCACGGGCTATCAGCTGGGCTCAGGCTGTGGACGTGTGCAGGTCAAACGGTATGCGGATAGCGTCCATACACAGCCTTGATGAGAATATGAAGATACTCTCTCTTCTGAGGGGTGTTGTATGGCAGAGTGGAGTGTGGCACGGTGCGTGGATCGGACTTACCGATGAGGGAAGCGAAGGTAACTGGAGGTGGGTTGACGGAACACCTTTAGACTATGTAAACTTTGGACCCGGGGAACCCAACGGTGGAACCTCTGAGAACTACGGAGCCATTGAGCTTGCCCGTGCAGGGAGACCCGACGGCTGGTGGAACGATGCCAATATGAACGAGAGCTATGCCGCTGTGGTTTGCAGAGCTGGAGCGGTTGCTAAAGCACCAACAGATAGAAATAGCGTAGCATCTGCACCTTCCACCAAGACTCAAGCACCTCCCCCGCCTCCCACCCCTGCGGTGACACCACCTCCCATGCCAAGGACCCAACTTCCTCCCCCGGTTATAAAGACTCAGACAGGAAAGACCACCGGGAGAACTAAGTGCATAGAGTCCGTTGGTGTAGGAGAGGCTTCCGTTATAGGCGGAGATCGTGCTTCCGCCAAGATGGAGGCACTCGCAAGGGCGAAGTGGGATGCTATAGAGAAGGCTCTCGGCGTGACCACGAGCGTCAAAACGATAGTACAGAACTTCAGACTCCTTGATGAGGTTATAAAGAACGAGGTGGGAGGTTTTATAAGGAACCTCAAGGTTCTGAAAGAAGAAAACTTCGCTGACATGGTCAGGGTTAAGGTAAAAGGATGCGTGTACCCCAAGGAGGCTGAGAAAGCTCTGAGCTTCATATCAAGGGATACAGCTTTCAGCGTGATAATAGTTACCAAGAAGCCCGATGTGGTTGAGCTTGACGAGATGAACCCTGTGACCACTGAGCTCGTCAACATACTGAACCAGCAGGGCTTTAAGGTTTACGACTTCGCAGGCAACCCCAACGTGAACCCCTACGACATAGAGAACATAATCGCCCAGAGGAGGTTCATAGCTCTCAGAGCTTACATGTCCCGTGTGCTCTCAGGTGCAATGGTCGTGGGAAAGGTTGAGCTCATCCCTTCCACAAAGACGGGACAGGACATAGGATACGGGATAAGGGCGACCTTCAACGTTGTTACAGCGAGGCTCAACTACTACCTCCTGGCAAGGGACAATCAGGGGCTGAGGATAGTGGCTTCTGGTTCCCTCTCCGCACTGGGTAGAGCACCTAACCTCAGGGACGCCCAGTACAGGGCTATGGAAGCTCTTGCAAAGAGGCTCGGGTCTGACATAATGGGCAAGCTTGAGAAATACATGGCTTCCAAGAGGAAGGTCGTAACTGTTGTTGTGAGGGGTGTTAGGAGCACGAGACAGAACTTTGCCATAAAGGATAAGCTCCAGAGAGTCCCATGGGTTCAATCGGTAGAGGATCTCGGGCTCGGTAAGTTCAGAGTCAATTACCTTGAGAACACCGTTTACCTCGCGAACGCCATAGAGAGGATGCCGGAGCTCAAGCTCATACGCTTCTCGCCAACAGAGGTTGAGGCGGAGCTCTTGTAAGGAGGAGATAATGAGAACGCTGTTGCCCCTCCTCTTTGTTCTTTTCCTTCTCTCTTGCGGTCAGAAGGCGGAGAGCATAAAGAGGACCCCACCACCATCAAAGGAAGAACAACTTCAGAAGGCTGAGAAGGCGTTCAGGGAGCTTGATGTGGAGGCGACCAAGCCAGCAAAGGAGCTCACCCTTGAAGAGGGAACACAGCCTGCTGTGAAGGAGCCAAAACCTCAGTACAGAAAGTATCCCGTGAAGCTTGCCAAGAGGAGCGTTCCGAAAACCAAATATCCTATAGTTAACGGACTACCGGTCTGGGTAAGCAATCCAAACTACGGGGGCGTCTTGGGAGGTGTTGGGATAGCTAAAAAGATACCCGGTAAAGGCTACGCTGAACAAAAAAGACTGGCAAAACAGATAGCCCTCGCCGATCTGGCAAAGCAGATAGAACTGATAGTGAAGACCGAGATCACGAAGGTTGAAATAAACGTAGATACGAAGACGCTTCAGTACTATAAAAAGAAGTTCAGCTCTTACTCGGAACAGGAAGTCAGGGCTATGCTTATAAAGAATGCGGTTATTGAGGACGAGTGGATCGATCCCAAGACGGGAGACCTGTACGTGTGGGTGGTTTTAAAAAAATAATACAGGGAGGTAGACATGAAGAAAGCTCTTCTGGTAGGACTCCTTCTGACATCCTCACAGCTGTATGCCATTGAGCTCGGTGTGAAGCTTGGGAACGCCCGTATAAACTGGGAGGGCGGTAACGACAGCACGACCCTTGAAGGGTATCTCGCTGTTTACGGTGAGTATATGTTTCCCGTTACTCCTGTCCTCAGTGTGGGACCCAACGTGGAGATAGGGTATGGGAAGAAGAACGTAGGTACCTTCTACTGTGTTGGTTATGGAAGGTGTACTGTGGATCTGACCTATACAACCCTTGAGGTTAATGCCAAGGCTATACTTGATGTGTCCCCGGTTGTGGAGCTCTATGGAGGAGCTGGTATATCCTCAAACAGGTTCGGGCTTGATGCAAAAGACCCTAATACGGGGACACCGGTGGGAACGGTGGGTGACGAGACTGGAGGGGGAGCTCAGGCTTTCGTGGGTGCACAGCTGACTGTGAGTAAGTTTGGAGCGGGTCTTGAATACAAGTACAAGGCTGTGAACACAAGTTCCGTTAAGTCGGTTGATGCGGTTACCCTGAGCCTGTTTGCCAGATTCTGACCTTGCCGTAGTATAATTACACGGAGTTATACGACTGTGGAGGTTAAGGATATGAATAGAGTTGCTCTTGAGAACCTGACCGCGCAGAAGGAAAGTCCTGAATACCTTCAGATAAGCTGGGCTGCAGCGATGACCCTCGGTTTGATACCGGGTCAATTCTATAGAAACACAAGGCTGAGCTGTATAAACACTCTTCTAACCTACCCCTCCGGTTGTCACGCGACCTGTGCCTACTGCGGGCTTCAGAAGGCGAGGGATATGGAGTACTCAAAGAAGAACTTCATAAGGGTTGAGTGGCCCACAGTTAAGCTTGACGACATAATAGAGAGGACCAAAGAAGTGGGTCATGCGGAACGTCTCTGCATATCGCAGATAACCCACCCCAGGTCTATAAGAGATACCAAGTACGTCCTCAAGAGGGTAATTGACGAGCTCGGAGACCAGCTCTTCGTTTCAATACTCATGAATGCAACCGGTCAGACCTACGAGGACATTGAGGACTACAAGAAACTCGGTGCGGACACCCTGACGGTCGCCATTGATGCAGCGACTCCGGAGATATTTGACAAGCTGAGAGGTAAACCCATGAACAGCCCTCACAGGTGGGATACGTACTGGAAAGTGCTTGAGTGGTGCGCTGAAGTGATGGGAGATGGTTACGCGGGTTGTCACCTGATAGTTGGTCTTGGAGAAACAGAACAGGAGATGGTTGAGACCATACAGAGGGTGAGGGATCTCGGAGCGAGAACCCACCTCTTCTCCTTCTGGCCCGAGGAAGGATCTTTAATGGAGAAAGAGAAACCCTGTCCAGCGCCTCAGTACAGAAGGGTTCAGATGGCAAGGTACCTTATAGACAACGGGCTGTCCAGATACGATTACATGGAGTTTAACGAGAAAGGGCAGATAGTTAACTGGGGCGTGTCCGAAGAGGTATTTGAGGAGATATTCTGGAGCGGAAAGCCCTTCATGACCGCGGGGTGTAGGGGTAAGACTACAGAGGTCGCCTGCAACAGACCCTTCGGGGACAGCTCTGTTTCCGATATAAAGAGCTATCCCTTCAAACCCAACAGACAGGATCTGAGAAAGATAAGGAGACAGCTCTTTGACTACGAGATGGAACAGGCCTACCCGGACGTTCTGAATCCGAGTGTGTTCAGGTATCAGTAAAATAGTTTTCTGTGGAGCAGGGCTGGGGGCGGAGCAGGAAGTTTGAGGCTAAGGCGAGGCTCGTCCTCGCTCTCTTCATCCTGACCCTTCTCTTCTCTCTCCTGAGGGTTCTTGACCTTCAGGTCACAAAAGAGAGTGAGATTGCGGAAAAGATAGAGAGGGGATTTGACAGGATAATTCCCATAAAAGTGCCTCTCTACAGGGGAAGTATTAAGGATACGAACGGCAGGGAGCTTGCCCTGAGCGTACCAACGCTGTCCATATACGCCCACCCGGACACCAGCAGGCTAAAAAACAGAGAGAAGCTCATAGAGGAACTTTCAAGGATAACTGGGGTAAAGGCTGAGAAGATCAGGGAGAGGATAAACTCGGGTACCAGGAGACCGGTAAAGATACTTTCTCGGATAGACAGGACGCTCAAGGAGAGGATAAGGAAGCTCATAGTTGAAACGGGGAACTCCCGATACCTCGGAATTCAGGAGGAGTACACGAGGGTATATCCGAACGGTAGCATCGCTTCAAACACGATAGGTTTTGTGGGTGTGGACGGCAGGGGGCTTGAGGGTATTGAGTACTTACTTAATAAGTATCTCGGAGGGGGTTACTCAAGGGCACTCATATACGT
>WGFS01000119.1 GCA_015492115.1 Aquificaceae bacterium | reverse complement strand
GGGTCTCGTCCCGGCTATCGGTCTCGTCTCTATCCTTCTACCCTCAACCCTCACGAGAACCTCTGGAGAGGAGCCTATTACCCTGAGCTCCCTGAAGTCAAGGTAGTACATGTAGGGGGAGGGGTTCAGATACCTCAGCACCCTGTATATGTTCTCCGGATCTCCCTCAAAGAGCCTCCTGAAACGCTGGGATAGAACAACCTGAATTATATCCCCCTGAGCTATGTACTCCTTCGCCCTTTCAACTACCTTCTCAAACTCCTCCTTGGTGAAGTTGGACTCCCACCTTGATAGGTCTGGTTCCCTTTCGTGGAGGCTTATAGGCTTCACTCTGAGCTCTGAGAGCCGATCCACAGCTCTCTTTATAGAGACGACAGCCCTTTCGTACTCCTCTTCCACACCCCGTCCGGTGAGGATAGGATAGACAACCTTTATCTTCCCCGTGAGGTTGTCGTGGATAACCACCACATCGGTGAGAACCATGTAAACGTCGTAGGTCTTTATCGGGTCGGGGTTGTCGTCCCCGACGGGTTCGTAGAACTTGACCACATCGTAGGCGAAGTATCCAACCAGACCTCCCCAGAAGCGGGGCAGTCCAGGATCATTGTACGGCTTGAAATTCTTTATTATTCCCTCAACAACACCCGCAGGGTTCTCGCTCTCAAAGAACTCTACCCTTCCCCTGTCGTAGATCTCCCCGTACCTCCCCTTAGTCCTCACGTAGAAGGAGGAGCCTGTTATCACGAAGGAAAACCTCCCCCACTTCTCACCCCCTTCCGCACTCTCAAGGAGGAAGTTAAAGCGGTCATTCCTCCTGAGCTTCAGGAATATGGAGAGGGGGGTTTCAACGTCAGCGAGTATCTCCGTGTACAGAGGTATAACGTTGTACTCTTTGGACAGCTTCCTCACCTGTTCTCTGGAAAGATTGAGCTCCATGGATTGTATGATAAACCATTGTGCTATAATATGCACTCTCTCCAAGGAGGTTGCAGGGATGGAACTCTGGGTAAGGATAGGGAGAACAAAGAAGAAGTTTCAGGGATCTATGAGAAGCGTAATGGAGAGCGTCGTAAAGGAAGGCAAGGGAAAGAAGAACGTTGAACTTCTCTCCTTCCACGCGGGTCAGAAGGAGAGGAGGAGGCTGAAGAGGGAACTGAGGGCAAACGGAAGGGACTTAATGAAAACCGCGAGCTCTCTCGCAAGGTGGTTCTATCTCCGCGACCTTAGAAGAACCAGCAGGAGGATAAAGGAGCTCAAGAGGAGAGCGAAGTACCTGTCCAAGGGTGAGGTTCTCTACTGCCCGAAGGTCATGGAAAGGGTAAAAGAGCTTGAGGGACAGCTCGGAGAGATAAAGAGCAAGATTGAGGAGCTTAAGGTAGGCTGATTTGAAGTCCTACACCAAGTATTTAACCTTCAAAACTGAGAAGAGAAGGGAACTCATAAGGATCACAGATACGGTCAGGGAAGCTGTGGAAGAGTCCGGTGTGAAGGAGGGGCTCTGTCTCGTCTCAGCCATGCACCTTACCGCAGGGGTGATAGTGCAGGATGACGAGGAGGGGCTCCACGACGATATATGGGAGTGGCTTGAGAGGCTCGCACCCTTCAGGGAGGACTACAAACATCACCTAACTGGAGAGGACAACGCGGACGCACACCTTAAAAACCTCCTCGTTCACCTTCAGGTTGTCCTTCCGATAACCGAAGGAAGGCTTGACCTTGGACCCTGGCAGGAGGTTTTCTACGCCGAATTTGACGGGCAGAGACCCAAAAGGGTAGTCATCAAGATAATAGGGGAGTGAAAGGGAACCGTCCCTTATTTGCTGACAATAGCCTACAATACCTGTCACCCTTGGGAATGGGCAGGGATACCTCCAGCGGGGACGGTCGCTGGACTACCCCCCACCTCAAGGGCAGGGAGTTTTATATACCCCTGCAATTCAAGCCGTTTATAAATTTACCACCCGGCCCAGGAAAATTCAACCCCGAAAGCGAGTTTGTTAAGTATTGTTAAGAAAATGGTTAACTGTTAGCAACCCCCTCCCAGGCGGGAGGGGAAGAGGGACTTCTTAGAACTTCCAGTTCAGACCGACGGAAATTGAGTCCTGGGCGTTTTTGGCACCAACGGTAGCACTCTGGCAGATAGGGTTAGTTGGACTTCCCTGGTTAGGTATACAACTTGTACCACTGGATTCAACAGTTTTATTGAATGCACGAACATATGATACATCTATACCAACAGTTTTTGATATATCGTAGCCTAAGCCCAAAGTTAAATGATTCTCGGTTATAGCAGGAAATCCAGCTAAGTTGAAGAATTCTACATTAAAATCAGGAAAGCTCTGTGCGAAGTTCGGAATGTTATTCGTAGAGGTAGCACTTAGATTAGATTTGCCACGAATAGGAGTTTTTCCATAGTTCCAACCGACTCTTAGGGAAAGTTTGTCTATAGGTTTATACTCAGCACCTATAGAGTATATAACTTGGTCTTTCCATTTAAAATCCCCATACCCATCTGCGTTTTTCCAATTGATCCACCTAACATCTAAGCCAACTTTTAAACCATCTAAAGGTGCAGCACCCAAACCAAAAGCTACTTCTTGAGGTTGTTGTAGTTTCAAGTCTTCAAATTTTTCATTTCCGTCTGTATCAAATACTCTTTTATATGTCATGGAAACTGGAGACTGATAAGTTAAACCTGCGTACAAAAAGTCTCCAAAATTAAGAGAAGCTCCCAATTGAAATCCTATACCCAAGGCTTGAGATTGACCGCCGGAAGCATTTGTGCAAGCATAATTATTCCTATTAGCCAAATCGGCCATCGTAGGTGGGTTGGGTCCAGTATATATACACTGATTTGCTCCCATATCCAGAGAACCCCATGCTCCATGAATTGCCCCGGATATAGTTACCATGTCGTTAACTTGGAATGCAAGCGCAGGAATTATTCTCATGAATTGGAATGCGGTATGCATATTTAGAGGGTGCTGATAAGCAGCTTGAAGTTCATCTTTATTCCTATAATCAACGCCCATACCTGAAACACCAAAAGCACCCAAACCAAATACGAGTCTATCACTGATTCTGTGAACAATACCTATTTCTGGAACGACAAAAGTATCTGCCTTACTCTTAATCCATCCAGAATCTCCCATTGAGCTTTTTATTCTTGCCTTCACCTTTGGCATAAACAGGATTCCTCCGAACTGGACGGTGAACTTGTTCTCCATCACGCTCATCCAGGCTGGGTTTCTGAATATGGAGTCAACGGGTCCAACGGGCATACCTACCCCAATTCCACCCATACCCCTGGAGGCGGGTGTAAGACCTATCAGGTTGTCTCCGTTTGTTGCAAAGGTCAGAGTTGCACTTGAAAAGAGCGCACCTATGAGCAAAGCCTTTCTCATATTCCTACCTCCCGTCAGGATTGCTTAACATGGATTTTAACTCTTTCTAAGGAGTTTCCAAGCTTTCTAATTTCTTATATAAAACGAACATTAAGTTATATCAATATATTCGCATTTACTTATAAAGCTTCTCCCCCAAGGTCGTAATCGCTCGTCTGTGTTATCTCAACCTCCACCATATCACCAATATTCAGCGGTTTTTCGGACTCCACATAGATAACCCCGTCCACCTCGGGAGCATGCAGGTACGTCCTGCCCTTGGGAACAAAGGAGAACTCTTCAGAGTAGCCGTCTATAAGCACCCTCAGTTTCCTGCCAAGCAATTCTTCGTTCTTCCTTCTCGTTACCTCTCTCTGAACTTCCATGAGCTGGTCTCTCCTCTCCTCCTTAACCTCCTGGGGTACAGGATCTCCAAGCGTGAAGGCGTGGGTATCCTCCTCGTGGGAGTAAGTAAAGACACCGAGCCAGTGAAAGTGTCCCTCCTCAATGAACTCTCTGAGTTTCCTGAAGTCCTCCTCCGTTTCCGTGGGGTATCCAACTATCAGGGTCGTTCTGAGGACAGCTTCTGGGATCTTCTTCCTTATCCTCTCCACGAGATCTCTCACGAACTTCTCGTCGTATCCCCTCCTCATGCTCCTGAGGACTCCGGTTGAGAGGTGCTGAACGGGGACATCAAAGTAGGGAACTACCTTCTCCGAATCTCTCACAAACTCTATCAGCTCGTCGCTCACCTCAGTCGGGTAGAGGTAGAGGAGCCTGACCCACTCTATGCCTTCCACCCTCTCTATCTCTTTCAGGAGGTCTATCAGCCTGAACTCTCCGTAAAGGTCCTTCCCGTAGAAGGTGGTATCCTGAGAGACCACGTTTATCTCCTTAACACCTCGCGAAGCAAGGTCTTTCACCTCAGAAACTATCTCTTCAACCGGTCTTGACCTGTGCCTCCCCCTTATCTTAGGTATGGCACAGAAGGAACAGAGCCTGTTACACCCCTCCGCTATCTTGAGGTAGGCGTAAGCTCTGGGGGTGGTCAGAAGCCTATGGGAAGTGCTGTACCTTGGCTGGAGTCCGAGGTGTTTCAGTATCTTGTCCCAGCTCTGAGTCCCGAAGAGACCTTCTACCTCCGGGAGTCCCCTTTCAAGCTCCTTCCTGTACCTCTCCACGAGGCATCCCATGACGAGAACCCTCTTACCTGACTCCACGACCTCAAGGATCGTGTCTATTGACTCACGCTTCGCGTCCTCTATGAAACCGCAGGTGTTTATAACCACACAGTCCGCGGACTCTATGTCTGGGGTAAGCTCCACGCCAGCAGACTTCAGTCTTGCGAGAAGCACCTCCGAATCAACGAGGTTCTTGGAGCACCCGAGGCTTATGACACCAACTTTCATGGAAGAATAATATAGGTCTCTCTGACCGTTTCGGAGTAAACTGATCCTCATAATGGAGGAGGGGAGGCTTGAGGAGATATGGAATGAGCTTGTTGGCGACTACGAGTTCTTTGCGGAGTACAGGGAAAAGTTCAGAGAGAACTTCGTAAAGTTCCTCGGTGAGGAGAGACCCAGGCTCCTGAGCATCCAGGGACTCAATACGCTCGTTGAGAGGCTCTACCTTCTCATGTTCTCCTTTCAAAAGAACCCGAGGGATGAGCTATTTAACCTCTCCTACATGTTAGCCAAGTACGAGCTCAATCTGAAGAAGGTTCTGAACAAGGCGTGTCTCGTCCTCGCAAGGGATTACATTGACTACCTCGTCGCCAAGAACGGTGGCTATGAGAGAATAAAGCTCCTCCTTGAGTTGATAGAGTTCTACCTCTCCGTGGTTGAGGACGCTTACTCAAAGTACGTGGGCGAGATAGAGGAGGAACTCAAGAGAGAAGAGAGGAAGGCGGAGGAGAGTGGTAGGAGGATAGCCCTCAGTTTTCTTGAGGAGCTGAAGGCAAAGGGTAAGAAGGATATAGAGCTTCTAACATACTACAAGGAGGTTCCGGTGGTCTGCCGTTCGGAGATACTCCAGCTGATTGAGGACTCTCTGAGGATCAGAGCCTGCAACATAAATGTCTTCAACATTGGGGATGAGGTCTATATAAAGCACCAGAATCTTCCCAAACCGATAGCTGTGAAGGTTAGAGACAGGGACACTCAGAGGGAAGAGCTCACACTTGAGGTCATCGGATTCGCAGACCTGCCTCAGGACAGGAGGAAGTTCGTAAGGGTTGTCCCGAGGGAACCGATCCCGATAGAACTCAGGAGGGGCGAATGGGAGACGGTGGGGACTATGGCTGATATATCTGTAGGCGGTGTGGGGGTTTACGTGAAGGACAGAGACGAGCTGAAAGAGGAAGACATCGTTGAGGTAAGCTTTACGCTCCCCAAAGGGGAGGTGAAGACCGTAGCCTCCGTCAGGTACATACTTCCCCACGAGAACATCTACCGAATAGGACTCCACTACAGGCTTGACATACCAACGGAGGAGATCGTGAGCGATTACGTTATGGAGAGGCAGTTTGAGATACTAAGGGAGTTGAAGGGACTTAAGGAATCTTAGTGAACTACGATAAAATTTATCAATGGAAAACCCGGAGTTTTACAGAACTCTGATAGAGCTGTGTCTGGAGGGGCTGGGCTGTAAGGACCCTGAGGAGTTCCTCAAGAGGGTTGCGGACAGGGTATCGGAGGTTCTCGGGGCTGACTTCTATAAGGTCCTGAGGTTTGAAGGGGAAGACACCTTTTACCTGAAGCTCCACAGGGGTTTGAATGGATTTGAAAACATTGAGGTAAGGGGAAACACGAAGGCTCTCCACACCCTGAGGGAGGGGAAGGCGGTCTTCAGCGAGGACTTCCGCACCGAAGGTAGATTTGAAATACCGGAGTTCATGAGGGAAGCCGGGGCAAGGAGTGGAATCAGCATTCCCATAATGGTAGGAGGTAGGGACTGGGGCGTTATAGGCTTCATGTTCAGGGAGAGGAGGGAGTTCTCGGATGAGGAGATAGAGTTCCTGGAGGAGGTCTCCAGGGTGGTCTCAAGGTTCCTTGAGGGGGCAGAGCTCAGCTTCCTCCAGAGCCTTCTCCTTGAGAAGAGTCCCTACGTCCTCTACCTCGTAGAGGCTGAGCCACCGAATCCCCTAAGGCTCATATATCTGAGCCCGAACGCCAAGAGGATAATGGGCTGGAGTCCTGAGGACGTGGGACCAGAGTGGTGGATTGAGAACGTACACCCTGAGGACAGGGAGAGGGTTCTGAGAAACGTTGAGAGGCTGATGAGGGAAGGTGAGCTAATTCACTCCTACAGGTTCAGAAGAAAGGACGGAAACTACATCTGGATTCAGGCTTACGCTAAGGTTATAGACAGGATAAAGGAAACTTACAGGATAGCGGGTTACTGGACAGACATAACGGAGATCAAGGAACAGCAGGAGCTCTTTGAGACCCTCGTTAAGAACTCCCCCGCGGCGATATTCATCTACGGGGAGAGGTTCATATACGCAAACCCCGCAGCCCTTGAGCTCACAGGCTACTCCTTAGAGGAGTTCCAGAACATGCACGTATGGGATGTGGTGCACCCCAAGCACAGGGAGGAGGTCAGGGAGGTGGTGAGGAGGAGGGTGAACTGCGACAGGGTTCCCATACTCTACACAGACCTCGTCGTTATAACCAAGGACGGAAGAGAGAGGGTAGCGAGGCTCTTTGCGGACACGGTCAGGTTCAGGGGGAGGTGTTACGGGCTCGCAGTCGGTATAGACATAACCCACGAGAGAGAGCTTGAGGAGGAGCTCAGGAGGGAGAAGGAGAGGTACGAGCTCATACTCTCAAATCTAACAGACCTCGTTTTGGTTGTGGACGAAGAGGGTGAGCCCAGGTACGTGAGCCCAGCTCTTGAGAGGATGCTCGGCTTCAGACCTGAGGAGCTCAGCAGGGAGAGGTTCTTTGAGCTCGTCCATCCAGAGGACAGGGAGAAGCTCATAAGTGTTCACGGAGAGGTCTTCAGAAACCCCGGCAGGATCTTCACCCTCCAGCACAGGGTAAGGGACAGGGAGGGTCGCTACCGCTGGGTTGAGTCAAGGGTATTCCTGCCGGAGAACTGGAGGGAGCTCGGTCTTGAGGGGGCTATAGTGAGCGAGAGGGACATAACGGATAGGATAGAGCTACAGGAGAGGCTCCTTCGCGTGACCTACTACGATACCCTTACGGGGCTCCCCAACAGACTACTCTTCCTTGAGAAGCTGAGAGAGACGCTTGACCTCGCAAGGAGAAGAAGGGAGATGGTGGGCGTGGCCGTCCTCAACGTACACAGGTTCAGGGAGGTGAACGCCTCCTACGGGATAAAGGTTGGGGACGAGGTACTCAGGGAGATCGGGAGGAGACTCAGCCGAACGCTCAGGGGAGGAGACATAGTCAGCAGGTTCATGGCGGACGAGTTCGGACTCGGACTCACGGGGATAAGAAACCTCTCCGGTCTGAACAGGGCTGTGGAGAAGGTCAGGGAAGCATTCAGAGAGCCGATAGAGGTGGACGGAAAGGAGATATACCTTGAGGTGAACCTCGGGGTCTCTCTATTCCCGCGGGACGGGGAAGGGGCTGAGGATCTGGTCAGGAAGGCGGAGCTCGCCCTCTCCGACGCCCGTGAGGCTGGACCGGGTTCCGTCGCCTTCTTCTCGGAAGAGGTGGAGAGGGAGATAACCCAGATGGCGATCCTCAAGGCTTCCCTCAGGGAGGCTATAAGGAACGATGAGATAGTCCCTTACTACCAGCCCATCTTCAGGCTCTCTGACCTCAGGCTCGTCGGTGTGGAAGCTCTCGCGAGGTGGGAGCACCCCCAGATGGGAACCATACCCCCTTCAAGGTTCATACCCATAGCGGAAGATACAGGACTTATACTGGAACTCGGTCAGAGCATGCTCAATCAGGCGGTCAGGGATCTCTCCCTTCTACACTCTGAGGGATACCTTATCTCCCTCGGTGTTAACTTTTCCATGAGGCAGTTCATGGACGAAGAGCTCCCCACGAGGATAGAGGAGGTGCTGAGGTCTCACAACTTCAGGGAAGAGAGCTTCATCCTTGAGATAACGGAGAGCACCGCGATGAGGGAACCTGAGAGGACGAAGGAGATACTTGGTAGAATGAGAGAGCTCGGTGTAAAGGTGGCTATAGACGACTTCGGGACTGGCTACTCCTCCATGAACTATCTCTTAGAGTTTGAGGTTGACAAGATAAAGATAGACAAGAGCTTTATTATCCCTGTGCTTGAGAACGAGAGGGCTGAGAGGGTCGTGAGCACGATAGTGAAACTCTCCAGTTCCCTGAACGCCCTCTCCCTCGCCGAGGGTGTGGAGAACGAGGATATACTTAGGAAGCTGAGGGAGGTTGGGTGTGACGAAGGACAGGGGTACTACTTCGCCCCTCCGATGAAGTTTGAACAGCTCAGGGAGTTCGTGAAGGGAAAAACACAGGTGCATGGTAACGAGAGATAAGCTCAGGAAGGCTTTGGAAAGAGTGTCCGACTTCGTAGGACGGACAAACCTCCGATTCATAGTTGAGAGGATAATCTACGACCTCTCCGTAACCAACCCCTCCCTGAAGGAGGTTGAGGTGCCCGAAGACCCCACGGAGCTGAACCTTGAACGCTTCGGAGATGAGGACGTAGAGCGCTTTTACTACCTCCTCGCTGACATATCGGGCTCCCTTGTGGGGGAGTTTCTGAAGGAGGAGCTTCTCAGAGAGGTGGAGTCATGAAGAGGATAAGGACGGGGATAGAGGGATTTGACGAACTCACCTTCGGGGGTTTCCCCGAGCTCTCCACCCAGCTGATAATGGGGACTCCAGGTTCTGGAAAGACCACGCTCGTCCTCCAGACAGCCTTCAACCTTGCTAAAGAGGGCTCAAAGGCTCTCGTGATAAGCACCCTCTCCGAGCCTCTCTCAAAGATGGTCAGGTTCGTGGGGAACTTTGAGTTCTTCAACCCCGAGCTCGTAGGGAGGAGTGTCTTCTTTGAGGATGTGAGCCATCTCGTGAGGTCAGGGAGCTTTGATGAGATCATATCCCTGATAGATGAGAAGGTTAGGGAGCTAAGCCCCAGACTGCTCGTGATAGACTCGGTCAAGAGCCTGCTGGAGTTCCTCCCCGACGGAGGAAGGAGGGACTTTGTATTCAACCTCGCATCAAGGCTTCCCGTCTGGAACGTTACCACCCTCATGGTAGGGGAGTACACCCTTGAGGACACAGAGAGGCTCCCCGAGTTCTCCATAGCGGATGGGATAGTTTACCTCTTCGGAACAGAGGAGGAGGTATTCCAGAAGAGGTACGTCCAGGTTATAAAGCTCAGGGGCTCTCCCTTTCTGAAGGGGAAGCAGTACTTTGAGATAAGCCCTAAGGGAATAAGGGTCTTCCTCAGACTGAGACCGAAGGTTGAGGAGATAAGCTACCCTGTTTCCGAGGAGAAGGTTCCCACCGGAATAGAGGGGCTTGACAGGCTGACCCACGGCGGTTTCAGGAAGTACACCACCACGATGATATCGGGACCGACCGGCTCGGGGAAGACAGTCCTTACACTCCAGCTCGCACGCTCCTTCCTGAGCTCAAAGGAAGGGAACAGGTTCGTCTTCTTTTCCTTTGAAGAGTCCCCGCAGGCTCTCAGGCTATATGCAAGAAAGCTCGGTATGGACATAGAGGGGTTCCTGGAAGAGGGAAGGCTTGAGTTCAGATTCATATCCCCGGTGGAGCTTGACCTTGACCTCCTCGCCTACAGGATAATGGACGAGCTTGAGAAACTTGACTCAGAATGCGGGATAGCCTTGGACTCCATAACATCCTTCAGGTTCTCCCACAGGGATGATATAAAGTACAGGGAGTTCCTCTGGAGCCTCATAAACTACTTCAGGTTCAACAGAAACACCGCTTACATAACCTACGAGACCGAAGACCCCTTCGGGAGAGCCTTCGTCACCGACCTGAAGATGTCCCTACTCGCCGACAACATAGTCATCCTGCGGTACTACGAGAGAAACCACTCCATAAACAAGGCGATAGGTGTCCTGAAGGTCCGCGGGGACGACCACTCCAAGGAGCTCTACACCCTGGAGATAGTCCCGGGCGTGGGGATAGTCGTGGGAGGCACCGTGAGAGACGGGAACATAATGGGGTAGGTTTATAATAATCCTCCCATGAAAGAGCTAAGAGAGTACAGCCCGAAGGAGATAGAGGAGAGGTGGTCTGAGTTCTGGATAGAGAAGGCTCTCTATCACGTTGAGAAGCCCGAAAAGAGGAAAAAGTTTTCGGTAGTCATCCCCCCTCCCAACGTCACGGGCTCTCTCCACATGGGGCACGCCCTGAACTCCACCCTTCAGGACATAGTAGCCCGCTGGCAGAGGATGAGGGGAAGGCAGGTGGTATGGGTTCCCGGCTTTGACCACGCTGGGATAGCGACCCAGTATGTGGTGGACAGACAGCTCCAGGAGGAGGGGAAGAGCAGGCTGGAACTCGGCAGAAAGGAGTTCCTGAAGAAGGTCTGGGAGTGGGTTCCAAAGTCAAGGAACGCGATAAGGACACAGCTTGAGAAACTCGGGGTCTCGGTGGACTGGAAGAGGGAAAGGTTCACTCTGGATGAAGGTTTTTCAAGGGCTGTCAGAAAAGCTTTCAGAGAACTCTACGAGAAGGGGCTTATATACAGGAGCGAGTACATAGTGAACTGGTGCCCCAAGGATCTGACAGCCCTCTCGGACCTTGAGGTTGAGCACGAGGAGGAGAAGGGAAAGCTCTGGTACATCAGATACCCCCTTGAGGACAACTCGGGGCACATAACGGTTGCGACAACGAGACCCGAGACGATGCTCGGAGACACCGCGGTGGCGGTCCATCCCGAGGACGAGAGGTACAAGCACCTGATTGGAAAGAAGGTCAGACTTCCCCTCGTTCACTGGAAGAGGAAGACCCTCTCGGGAGAGGAGATAGAGGAGCTCATCCCCCTAATATCGGACGAGAGGGTGAAGCCCGAGTTCGGAACGGGAGCGGTCAAGGTAACCCCAGCCCACGACCCCAACGACTTTGAGATAGGGAAGACCCACAACCTCCCTTTCGTGAAGGTGATGGACGAGAGGGCGGTGATGAACGAAAATGCGGGGGAGTTCGCTGGACTGGACAGATACGAGGCGAGGAAAAGGATAGTTGAGAAGCTTAAGGAGGAAGGGTTCCTTGAGAAGGAGGAGGAGC
>WGFS01000118.1 GCA_015492115.1 Aquificaceae bacterium | reverse complement strand
GCGACCGCACCGACCAGGAACACTAAGGCTCCATATGTGGATGCCATCTCACCCTCCTTATCTTAAGAAGTAAAGGTTTTCCCAGTAGATAGTAGCCCATACCCGCTATTGGAATCAGTCCGCCAACGACCATGGCTACAAAAGACCAGTCAAAGAAGTAGGTTCCCGTCGCTGGATCAAACCTGAAGCACTTGAGGAAGACCCCTTTCACCCAGCTCAAGTTCACCTCCCCCCTCTTAGCTTTATCTATCATAACAGAGAGCTTGTCGGGATCGTACCTCACACCGAGCATGTATCCGGAAACCTTAAGATCGGGGGACAGGACGACGAGGACGTTGGGGTGGGCAAACATATCGGTAGCTTTGTCATAGAAGAACTTAAAATCAAGTTTCTCCGTGATGCTCTTCAAAGAAGTTCCCTTCGCTACCGCCAGACCCCACTCCTTGCTTATATTCCTTCGCTTCCTGAACTCCTTCAACTCCTCCCGCCCGTCCCTCTCGTCAAAGTCTATAAGAAGAACCGAATAATCCTCCCTTCCCAACTTTTTAACAACATCTTTTATGCCTTTCACAATCATGGGACAGGCTGAAGTGCACCTCGTGTATATGAGGGACAGTATGAGAGGCTTTCCCTTCGTAAAGTAGCTCAGCGTTCTCTCCTTACCGCCTTCATCTATGAGCTTCACATCGGGTACCTTCTTGCCCAAGACCAGATCCGGATTTGGGGTTATATCAAGAGCATAGGAGGTTAAAAAGAGGAAGAGAAGGGGGACAAGGAGGGGAGCCATGGGTCACTTTACCTCCCACATGGCGGAGAGCCAACCGTAGTTGAGAGCGACGAATATAATGAACGCGACCATAAAGAGGAGAACGAGGGTAAAGGTTCCGGGTGCTGCGAACTTGTCCTCTTCCTCCTTGGCTGGAGGGGGTGGCTCAGCGATGGGTATCTGAAGGTCCTGAGGACCGTTAAAGGGTTTTCCAAAGAACACGGAGACAACCACCTGAAGTATCCACAGCAGAGCTCCTATGACCGCAAGGATCCCTCCAAGACCAAATAACGCCCAGAAGAAGTCTGTCACCGGGTTGAAGGTGTAAGTAAAGGGTCCCCCTGAAAAGGTTATGTCCCAGTGTCTTCTCGGAACACCGAAGGCGCCGAGTATGTACATGGAGACCGCAAGTATCGCTATACCTATTCCGAATATCCAGGGAACGAACTTGGCAAGTCCGTAAAAGGCTATCTTCTTCCTGAAGAGAAGAGGTATGAGATAGTAAGTCACCGCCATGAAGGTGAGGGCGGTTCCACCTACCACCGCTCCCTTGAAGTGCCCGGGAACAGAAAGGGTGTTGTGGACAATTATGTTCGTCTGCTCCATACCGTTTACCACACCCGTTATACCGCCTATGAAGCCGAAGATTATCATGGATAGCCACATGCCAGAGAAGGCAGGGTTGCCCCAGGGTGCAGCCTTCAGCCACTCAAAGAGCCCCTTGGTAAAGCCCCTCCTCCTCTGAGCAGACTCTATGGCCGAGGGAACAGCAAAGGCGTGGATCATGGAAGCGAAGACCGCCAGATACATAACGTAGCTCGTGTTCCAGACCTTCCACACGGGGCTTACCGCCGGGTCAACGAGGAGGTGGTGGGCGGACGCAACGTTGATCGCAACTATATAGAGTATGAAGGCAAACCTGCTTATCTTCTCGTTTATGGAGGTGCCTCCTGTTGCAAGAAAGGTGATGAGATACCATACGGAGACGTGTGCTGCAACGTTTATCTGCTGAGATGGGTGTCCCAGACCCCACCATATAAGCTTATAGACTCCGGGATCTATATCCTTTATTATTCCGAGAGACCACAGGAAGGTCGGTATGTAGATTATAGCTCCAGAGACTATGGTGATCACAGCTATTATCGCAGCAGCCATAAGACCGTAAACGAACAGAGGTAAAGACTGACCCGGATTCTCCCTTCTCCATATCATGAGGTTTGCAAAGAAGGTGGTAACTATCACAAGAGCACCTACCGCAAAGAGTATCATTCCAAGGTAAAAGAGGGGGTGAGCTTTGAGGGGAGCGTAGGAGGTCATTAGCACATCAGCGTTCCCTGTCAGTATGGTGTAGTTGACTAAAAGCCAGCCCACTATCGCGAGCACAGTACCGGCCCATCCCGCGAAGGGAGAGGACATCCGAGTGTTGAGAAAGGCTGTGGATGTAAAGGTAAGGGCAGCGAGCTCAAAGAAGATTATCCAGAACACGAGAGCGTCCAGACCATGAAGAGTGAGGACCCTGTAGTACCAGTCAACAGGAAGCACGTGAAAAAGTTGCCACCTCGTCAGTACGAGGAGGAGCGCGGCAATAACAGCTATCAGCAAAGAGACCACAGCCATAACCGCATTCAATCTGGCGATCTTTTCAGCTCTTAGATCAACTTTAAAACCCGTAACATCACAGGTTCTGAACCACTTCTCACCACCTTCAACAGCAACAGCCATACCTTACACCTCCCTACTCTTCAACGACTATCTTGCCGATCATCATGTGGTGCCCTATACCGCAGAACTCGTTGCAGATTATCCGGTACTCTCCGGCGGACGTCGGTCTGAAGGTGAGGACGTAATCGTACTTGGGATAGACCATGAAGTTCATGTTGACAGGCTGGAGTGAGAAGCCATGCAGGACGTCAAGGGAAGACAGGTGGAACCTGTACTCCTCCCCTTTCTTGAGTACCAGAACCGGTTCCCACCTGAACTGGCGGGCAAGTATAAAGACATCGCTTCCCGGGGGCGGTTTGACTACGGGTATCCCGTTTTCCTCTCCCACCTTGTATTTATTTACAAAAGCCTGTTCTAACGCGTAGAATTCCTCTGGGGTGGTTTTGTAGGTTGTAAAGGATGGGTTCTGCTTAGCATAAACGTGCCATGCGATCATCCAGAAGAACAGGAACAGAGACATAACGAACGCCAGCCCCATCCATATCTTTTCATCCTTTGCTACCTTTTGATTGAACCAGCCTTCAGGTGGAGGAAGAATAGCCATGACGTTCACCTCCCTAAGAGAGCCTGCTTGATCTCAGGCGGTATAGGCGGGAGCCATGCCAGCTCTATCAGCCCCCATATGAGGTAGGATATCGCATAGACCGCTACCCCTATGAAGAGCAGTAGGATGAAGTCATCAAAGACCAACTGCAGGAACGGCGTTTTCCTCTCCTCACTCATCCCGGCACCTCCGTAAATGTTTATTCACTCACCTATTAATTAGTTTACGACCCTTTAGTCAATTTTCTATAAATTTTCGTAATGAAAGTTATAAGATATTTTTATGATTATGTGGTCTCTTTTTCTTATTATGTTAAAGAGAGGAGTGTAAGTATGTAATTACTTTCAACGGGAGGTTATGGCGTGGCAACTGAAACGGTTACCATAAGCTCTACCTACAGGTTCATGCAGAGAATCTCCTATGTTCTGAGCGGTGTTTACTCCTCAAAGCTAAATCCCATCTACTACCTTGGAGCTATAACCGTATTCCTACTGATAATAGACGTGATATCGGGAGTTTACCTTTTCCTCTTTTACAACGTTGACCCCAAGGGTGCTTACCAGTCGGTGGAAGCCATATCTGCGACCCTGATCGGAAGCATAATGAGGGGCGTTCACAGGTACTCCTCCGATGGACTGATCCTGTTTGCGGTTCTGCATATGCTACACATGATACTCACCGACAGGTTCAGACTCTTCAGGTGGGTCGCGTGGGTTTCCGGGGTGGCCACCCTGCTGATATTCATCGTTATAGGGATGTCTGGCTATCTCCTGGTCTGGGACGAGAGGTCCCAGCTCACAGGACTGCTCACAGCCAAGTTCTTCAGCGTTGTTCCCATATTTGGACACGCACTGATGAGCGCCTTCCTTGGAACCGACGTAAAGAACCTCGGAGGGCTGTTCAGGATCCTACTCTTCGGTCATATAGCGGTAACCATACTGCTGGTGTTCACCCTCTGGATCCACGTGATGAGGATCTCAAGACCGCGTCTGTTTCCTCCAAGGTATCTCATGATCCTTTTAACCATCTACACCCTCGCAATAGCCCTGATCTTCCCCGCAAGGAGCGACCCTCCGGCGGACCTCGGAAAGGTGCCCTTCGGGATGAGCCTGGACTGGTTTTACCTCACGGGGTTTCCCCTCTTCAAGGTTCTCCCCCTCTCACTGAACTGGGCTACCTTCCTGGGTTTCTTCGGACTCCTAACGGTATTTCCCTGGCTGATAAAGGGGAGGAGGAACCCTCCCGCAAAGGTTGTTGAGGAGAGGTGTGAAGGGTGCAAGCAGTGTTTTGAAGACTGTCCCTACGAGGCGATCTACATGAAACGTGTCAGCGAGAAGGAAGAGAAGGCGTTCGTTATAGAGGACAAGTGTGCGGGCTGTGGTATATGCGTAGCTTCCTGTAACTACAGTGCGAGCCTGATCCCCACTGTTCCCCACGAGGAGATCCTGAAAGAGGTTGAGAGGCAAAGACCTGAGCTCCTCCTTTTCAGGTGTCCCTTCGGTGCGGAGGTAAAGGACAGGGAAGGTGTGATGGTCTATACGCTACCCTGTGCGGGTGCCCTGAATACAGTATGGATAAGAGACTTCCTGAAGCACGCAGGGGGCGTCATGCTCATCTCCTGCGATGGACCAGACTGCTACTTCAGGGAGGGCGTTGAGTGGACTGAGGAGAGGTTCCTTGGAAGGAGAAGGCCGAGATTGCTGAAGAATATAGAGAGAGGAAGGGTGAGGCTCGTTGAGATGCCCAACGTGGCGGACGTTAACTCGGAGGTGGACAGGTTCCTTGAAGAGCTCAGAGAGAACAGGGTTCCTAAAGATGTGACTATAGTCTCCAAAAGCAGACTGAATCCGGTTCTGGCTCCCGCGATCCTCTTCCTTCCCTTCCTCAGCTTCTACCCCCTCACAACCCACAGGATAAACTTCTATCCAACGGACAAGGCTCTCGTGGTGATGACCTTCAAGTACCGCTCCTCACCGGTGAAGAAAGCAAAAACAACTTACAGCAAGCTCAAACACATGCAGGCTATAAAGAATATAGCTATTGAGCGCTCACCCATAGATGTGGTGCTTTTGATGGACGGTAAACCCCTCCTCAAGAAGAGGTACAACCCGAGGGGTATGAGGAGGGATTCCTCCATATACGTTTACGAGGAGTTCATGATCAAGCCCGGGAAACATAACTTTGAGCTGAGGGTGGTGGAGACAGCCCATCCCGAAAAGGTCAAAAAGTTCAGCCTGAACTCCCTGCTGAAGCCAGCGACGAGCCTCGCTGTAACTTACAATGAGGAGAAGGGCTTTTTTGTGCTCGGAGTCCGGTAAACATGGACGGCGTCCACTTCAGGGTATATAATAAACTAATGTTTACTTACAAAAGGAGGTTGTGATATGCTCATAGCCCAGTACATGACAGAGGAGCACAGGAAATGTGACCAGTTCTACGCTGATGCGGAGCAGGCTGTGCTGAAAGGAGACTGGGATAAGGCAAGGGAGCTCTTCAAGAAGTTCAAGGAGAAGACACTGCTTCACTTCAAGAAGGAGGAGGAAGTCCTGTTCCCAGAATTTGAGCAGAAGACGGGTATAGTCATGGGTCCTACCCAGGTGATGAGGCACGAACACAACCAGGCGAGGGATCTGCTGGAGAAACTTGAGAAGGCACTGGGTGAGAGGAACAGGGAAGAGTTCCTTTCCACAGGGGAATCCCTGATGATACTACTCCAACAGCATAACATGAAGGAAGAGCAGATACTCTATCCCATGAGCGACCAGAACCTCCCCTCAGAGGAGATGGTTGAGAAGCTCTCTGAGCTCGGCGAAGTATGACACCTGGGGGTCTTTCTCTCCTTTACGCTCCCCCCTTCAGCATAGTAGCCCGTTTCTTCTTAACAGCGTCCCTCTTCGGACTGCTGGGGGCGTTTCTGGGCATTTACATGATACTTAAAGGTAGCTTCAACCTGCAGGCACTCGTTCACACTTACACGCTCGGTTTTATGGCTACCACCATGGTGGGAGCCCTTTTCCAGATGCTACCCGTGGTCGCAGGAGCTGTTATAGAAAACCCTCTGCAAAAAGCCCGCTACACCCATATCTTCATGCTCTCGGGAACCCTGCTACTGGTTCTGGGTTTCCTATCCTCTGAGAAACCGCTCATGCTCTCAGGGTTACTCCTTTTGCTCGGGGGAATACTCTTCATAACCCCCATCATGCTCTACAAACTTCTCAGGTTAAAGAGCCACACACCAACCTCAAGCGGTATGAGGTATGCGATAGCCATGTTCATACTCGGCACCCTCCTGGGAACCCTTCTCGTACTGTCCCTCTCAGGCGAGTTTTCTCTGAACTACCTCCTGCTTGCAAGAGCACACTTCAGCGTAATGCTCTTCGGTTGGGTGGGGATACTGATCGTTTCGGTCGCTTTCCAGGTGATTGAGATGTTCTTTGTTACAGAACCCTACCCCAAGACCTACACGAGGTGGTTCCATCCTATAACCCTCGCATTGATAGCCCTCTCCCTGTGTGGAGACACCTGGATACTCAGACTTCCTCTCTCAGCCCTGTTTATCTACTTCGCCCTTATCACCGTGCTCAGACTTAGACAGAGAAGGAGAAAGATACCTGACCCGCTCGTAAACCTGTGGTACACAGGCATGCTCTTCCTCGTTCTATCTATGCTTATTTTTCCCTTCTCAGAGTTTGGTTCTAAAAGCTTCCTCACATTCCTTCTTCTCTACGGTGCCTTTGTTCACAGCGTAATACTTGCGATGATGTACAGGATAATCCCATTCCTTGTTTGGCTACATCTATCAAACATGGGAGTTCCCAACGCACCAACCATGCACGAGGTGATAAAGCCAGGGCGCGTGTGGGTGCAGTTCTATCTGCATATCGCCTCACTCTTTGTCCTGTTCATTGCGTTCTTTACGGGGTTCAAAGCTGTATGGTTCCTCTGTAGCCTGCTCTATGCGCTATCCTTCGCCTTTCTATCTTTAAACCTGTTCAGGGGGATCCTCGTGTATTTCAGGAGAGCATATCCGCAAGGTGCCTCTCCTCAACGCTGACCAGGTCGGCTATGGTCGTATTCTTGAGGAAATCTATCATCTTCCTCTTGAGCTTTTCCCACTTGTGATGGACTATACAGGGGTTCGTTTCATAGACCTCACACTTATCTGGCATCAGCACGCAGTTCTGAAATCTATACTCCTCTCCCATAAGGGAGACAACATCCCACATGGTAAGCTTCTCTGGTTCAACCTTAAGAGCAAAACCGCCCCTGGGACCTTTCACGGAGTAGAGGACGTCCCTGCGGGCAAGCTCGTGAAGTATTTTAGACAGGAAAGGCTTGGGTATGTTCTGAGCCTTGGCGATCTCATCCGCCTTCACAAGCCTGTCCCTGTGAAGGGCAAGGTAAGCAAGGGCAAGCAGAGCGTACCTCACAGTATCTGAATAAATCATCCTAAATTACATTATAATCCAAGAGCGCAGTTTTATCAACTAATTAAGGTCATATTTTAGGTTCAGAATCCAGTCCACTATAAGCCTCGCCTCCTCCTCACTGAGCTTCTGGGGAGGCATAGCGTTCTTGCCCCACTTACCCCTGCTTCCTTCAAGCAGGCTCCTTACAAGCTCTCCCCTGTCTTTCTCCGTGTACCTTTTACTAATATCCACAAAGGAAGGTCCAAGAAGAGGTCTCCTCATATCGTGGCAGTAAGGACACCCCCTCTCGCCAACGAGCTCCTTTACTTCTTGAGGACTCATCCTTGGCTCCTCTTTCTTCTCACAGGAAAAAACCGTAAACAGTGCTGAAACCAGCAGGATCCAGAGCATAGGGCACTTACCTCCTAAAGGTCTTTCCTTTCAAAGAGTATAAGGGCTAACGTAGCGGGGACAGCTATCCATAGGGTGATACTTATGAGAACCACGAGCGTGCCGAGGAATGAACCCAGGAAATCTTTAACAACCGCTCCTGAAACTCCCATCAGCGCTGCCACATCCAGGTTCAGTATGACGAGAAGCCTTGCAAGGTCAACGGGGTTTATCAGGGTCAGGGCAAGCACTACCTTCTCTAAGGGATATTCTCTGAAGATGTATATGACCGCAAGTATAACCCCATCGTGGAGCACCGCAAGGTAAAGCCATATACCAAGGAGCAGACTTACCCCCTTTGCCTTGTCTTCTGACAAGATGCCAACGAGAAAAGCTAAGGAAGAAAAGAGCAGGGTAAGTGAGACTCCCGACAGTATCAGGAGCATTATCAACGACCTGTGCTCCGTACGGATGATCTCATTCCCGAGGGGAAGAGACACGCCCAGAAAGTAAAGCAAGCTCATGAAGATGGATACGGATAGGAACTTTCCGAAGAAAACCTCCCTTCTGCTCACAGGTTGGGTAAGAAGAAATTTTATAAAGTTCTTAGAGTCGTAGAAGTAGGTTATACCGAAGAAGGCGGTTATCAGAGGAACTATGAGGAGGGTTACGTTGAGAAGACTCAGGACTACCTTCTCAAGATCTCCGCTCATGTAGAGGAAGAGTCCGCTTCCACAGGCTAAGGACAGGAAGTAAAACCAGAGCCACCTTATGCGGATCAGGTTCCTTATATCCGTGCTCAGGAGCTTCAGCGTCTCACCCAAGACCTTCCTCCATGAGCTTGGCTACAGCTCTCTCTAGCCTGTCCTCACCTGTTATCTCTTTCAGCTCCTTTACAGAGCTATCAAACCTTTTAACCCCCTCTATGAGAAGGACGACCCTGTCCGCGAGCTGTTCCACCTCGCTCATTATGTGGGACGTCAGGAGGACTGTCTTACCTTCCTCTTTCCTTCTGATTATCTCCTCCTTCAGCTTTGAACTTGAAACAGGGTCAAGCCCGACTGTAGGCTCATCAAGGATGAGGATGTCGGGGTCAAAGGCGAGGGCTATTAGCGCACTCACCTTCTGCTTTGTCCCGCCCGATAGGGACCTCACCTGTCTATTAAAGAAAGTTTTTATTTTGAAAAGCTCTGCAAGGGCTTTTATCCTGTCTTCTGGATATACTTTCCTTATACTTGATATAAGCCTTATAAGCTCCTCTGGAGTGAGGTTCTCGGGAAAGCTCGGCTCCTGGGGCATGTAACCTATAAATCTTCTGTACTCGTAGCTTCCCCCAACTTTCTTCCCCCTCACCCTTATCTCACCCGCACTCGGGATCACTAAACCGAGTATGCACTTGAGTAAGGTCGTCTTCCCGGAAGCATTCGGTCCAAGCACAGCGGTTATCTCTCCTGCGTATATGTCTAAGTCTATACCCTTCAGAACCTTATTCTTTCCGTAGCTCTTCTCAAGACCTCTTATCTCTATCTCCGCCAATCCACCCTCCTCATGAGGGGTCTTTCGTCCTCAACTGAAACAGATATTACCACCGGCATGGTTTCCTCAACGACGTTGAGCACCTCTACAAAGAAACTTTCAAGAAGCACAGCGGAGGACGGGTTGTTCTCAACCATGTAAGAGAAGAGCTTTACAGGTCTGTAAGGTATGTCTCCCACACCGTCCCTGTTCAGGTCGTAACCCCTGTAGTAGCTCCAGTAGTTTTCTTCAATCCTGTTCGGGTTCATCCTGCTGTTGGTCGCAACGTCAAAGGTGTTCCCGAGGAAATTATTTCTCCTTATCACGTTGTTCCAGGAGTTTGCCCATATCCTTAAAGCCCAGCCGTTCTCCACAAAGTCGTTCTCCTCTATTCTCGTCCTCTGGCACTCGTCCATAAGGATGCCCGTCGTATTCTTGAAGAAGACGTTGTGCCTGACCACGCTGTCGTCTATAGCCTTCAGGAGAAGTCCGTAAGAGGACCCTCCCCAGTTCTCCTCAAACCTGTTTCCCTCCATAACTACCTTTTTGGTATACATGACAGCCACCCCAGCCCCGTTCCTCCTGAATGTATTGTTCACATACCTGTCCCGGTGGGAAAACATAAAGTGGAGTCCGTACCTCCAGTTTCCCTCCGAGGTGTTGCCCTCTATAAGGCTGTCCTCAACGAACTCAAAGTATATGCCGTCCCTGTGTCCGGTTATGTAGTTTCCCTTCACGAGTATGCTTTTAGCGTGCCAGATGTGAATACCGTTCCCGGATGCGACCTCACCCACGATGAAGGGTCCTTTTATCCAGTTGTTGACCACCCTGCAGTTCCTTGCGTTAGCGAGGTATATAGCCCAGAAGTTGTTTTTGAGCTTGTTCCCCTCTATCACGCAGTTCTTCGCACCTTCTACCTTTATCCCCGCTATGTCCTCCACCTCACTCCTGCCGGAGTCCACTATCGTCAGTCCCTTCACAACGACGTTATCCGCTGTTATCCTTATAACCTCATACCTGCCTTCGCCGTCTATAACCGGGTTGCCTTCACCCAGAAGCTTAATAGACTTGTTTACGATCAGGGTTCCCTCCCTGTAAACGCCTCCTCTCACCACCACCGTATCACCGTCCTCGGAGAGCTCTATAGCCCTTTTTATGCTTTTTACAGGACAGGCGGGGCAGACCTCTATGGTTTTAGGGAACCCTGCAAAGGAGAGCAGGAGGACAAAGATCAGTGCCTTGAAGATAGCCTGTCCTTCCATTTCTCATTCACGTAGTTGAGAACCTCCTTCCAGCTCATTATCCTGCCCCCAAAGTTCCTGAAGGCTTCCTTCAGATCTTCCTCACTGCTGTAGGCGGATATGTTGAGCCCCATAGGGCTCCTTATCCTATCGCTTACCAGGAACTTGGCATCCTCAACCCTGATAAACTTCCCCTTGTGGGCAAAGTCCGAGACCCACATGGCAAGTATATCCTCTTTCCCAACACCACCGCTCAGTATGAATCCCGCCAGGCACTCTATGGAGTCAAACTTGTAAACCTTACCCTTCTTTGTCTTCAGCTCTCCCGCAAAGCCAGCGTCCGCTATTATCATCCTGCAGAATGCACAGGCGTCCTTACCGTAATTTATAGGCTCGGGTGTTGGCTTCGTTTCACAGGAAACAAGTAAGAGCAGGAGGGGCAGTAGAAGCAGGAGGGATCTCATGTCTCTACCGCCCCGTAAGATACTAACCTGCCGATAGCGAGTGCCAGTATCCCGAGGATGAGGGATGCGAGTGCTATGTAAGTTCCCACATCGGGCCATGAGCAGGCGTGCATGTTGAGGAGGGTCTTACAGCCTATAAGGGGAGGCTGATAGGCGAGTCCCGGTATCCTTATGGGAGCGTTAGGATTGAGGTTGTGCCCGTACCTGTACTCCCACCACCAGAAGTCCGCAATCCCTATCACACCGAACACAACAAAGAGAGAAGTCCAGAGCTTCAGGACCCACCTCTTCCCTATAAAAGCTCCCAGAAGACCCAGAAGTATAAGAAAGCCGAAGATAAAGGGCATCACCTTCAGCTCGGGAACCTTGTCGGGTTCTATACGAGCCATCCCGATGTAGTGGTTGAGAAGATTTATGTTGTAAAGGTCGTGGGGCTTTTCTCCAGTGATGTTGTTTACCCATATAAGCATCCCCAGACCCTCCGGATACTGTGGAGCCTGAAGGGTTATCTTCCAGAGTGGAACGAAGAAAACCCCTACGAGAAGCAGAGAGGCGAGGGCGAGAAGCCCTCGGGAAAAGACATTCATCTCACAACCTCCCTATCACTTCGCACACGCCCACTTGTCTCCGCTTCCCCAGCAGACCTTAACCTTTGCGTTCTTAGGGGAAACCCTCACGTATCCCTGCATCTCCTGGTGAAGGGCGGAGCAGAAGTCAGTGCAGTAGAAGGGGTAGACGCCCGGCTCTCTGGGGGTCCACTTCAGGGTTCTTGTCTCACCGGGCATTATGAGGATGTTGGAGTTCCTCGCACCGAACACAGCAAAACCGTGGGGTATATCCCAGTCCTGTTCTATGTTGGTAACGTGGAAGTAAACGGTATCTCCCACCTTAACCCCCTCCACATTGTCAGGGGTGAAGTGAGACCTTATGGCTGTGAGGAATACATGAACCTCACACTTTCCTCTCCTGCACTTTCTGACAACACCCCTCTTCATCGCCTCATCTTCCGATTTCACAGCGTAAGGGTTCATATTCTTGCCGAGCTCGTATATCTTCCTCTGGTGCTTTACCACCAGATCCGCCGGTATCATCTGCCCGTAGTGGGGCTCACCCTGGGTGGGAAAGTCAAGGAGCATCTTCATCTTCTCTCCGCTTATGTCAATGAGCTGGCACGACTGGGGTAGCTCTGGACCCGTAGGCAGGTACCTGTCTTTGGTTATCTTGTTGAGGGCGAGGAGGTATTTGCCCCAAGGCTTCGCGCTGTCTCCTCCTACCACGGACAGGTGTCCTATGGAGTAGTAGACAGGTATCCTGTCCTTTACCTCACAGGTCTTGGGATCCCACTTAACCACCTCAGAGGATATGAAGCAGGAGGTGTAGGCATAGCCCTTGTCATCAAATTCGGTGTGAAGGGGTCCAAGGCAGATGTTCTTCACCTCACAGTGGTTGACCGCCTCATACTTGAGCACGGGTATGCCGTCTATCACACCGTCGTAAGCCTTCTCCTTTATAGCCTTTATCATCTTCTCAAAGGAGTGGACGGGCTGGTTTACAGAAAGCTTACCGTTACCCACTATATACTTACCGTCGGGGGTAACGTCTACACCGTGGGGAGACTTGGGAGTGGGCAGGAAGTAAGCGACACCGGGACAATCTTTGGGCAGGAGCATGGTAACTTTCGTTTTTCTCTCAGCTTTGGCTATCCCTGTTTTTGGATCCACATAGTTGTGGTAGTAAACGGTCTTCACCTTCCTGCCCTTGCCCTGAGCGAGACATTCCTCCGCCCTTTTCCAGTTCACAGCGAGTATGAAATCCTTATCCTTTCTGGAGGCATTTATCTCCAAAAGAGTATGTGCCTGCTCCGTGTTGTAGCTCGTGAAGAAACACCATCCGTGGGATGGTCCCTTCCCGCAGTGCCCGAGATCGTAGTCAAAACCGGGCACGAGTAGCTGGAAGGCTATGGACATCCTGTCGTTCTTCTCACCTTTGGAGTTGTCAACCTTTATGAAGGTTATCGTTCCTTTCGCCCACTTCTTATACTGGGCTATAGGGTAGTCTTTCTGTGGTATAGGAACGCTGAACCTCGTTCCCGCAACCACATACTCGGTGTTCTGGGTTATGAAGGATGAGGGGTGGTTCCCTGCGGAGTTGGGTATCTCAATTATCTCCACCGTCTTAAACTCTGAGAGGTCTATCCTCGCCACCCTCGGGGTGTTGTTGGCGTTTATGAATATCCATCTCCCATCGGGGATACCGTTCGTTTGAGAGAGTTCAGGGTGGTGGGTATCGTCCCAGGGAAGGAAGCCGTGGGAGGTCATCAACATAGCCTTGGTCTCCTCGGAGTATCCGTATCCGTTCTCCGGGTTTACCGAGAAAACGGGGATGGTCCTTATGTGTCTGCCGGAGGGTATCCCGTAGACCCCGAGTTGCCCGTTAAAACCTCCGGACAGGAAAGCGTACACCTCGTCGTACTGCCCGGGTGGGACGTAAACCTTCTTGGCTGCCTCCTCCCACTCCCTGCTCAGGTTCTTTGTCTGGGAGAAAACAGCCCCAATACCGGCGATCGCCATGACCGCTAAGGCGACCTTCTTAAGCCTTCCTCCCTTCATATCTATCACCTCCAGAGTTGATTACTTCTCCAGAGAGAGTATCCATTTGGCTATCTTCTCAGCCTCCTCCTTGGAAACGGGCTGGCGGGGCATGTAGAAGGCTCCTATCCTCACGCCATACTTTTTGGCGAGCCCCTGCCACTTCCCGACGCTCCCACCGGTTATGCTCTGAACGAGCGTTTTCACCGCGTCGGGCTTGCCCTTGTACTCTCTGGCAACTACCTTGTAAGGAGGTCCTATCTTGCTCTTCTCTACGTCGTGGCAGGAGAAACAGCCTTTGCTCTTCAGCAGGGAAGGAATATCCTGAGCAAAGGAGAGGGCGATTATAAGTAGATAAGCGATTGGTAATATTCGCATATCTTAACCTCCTTATCATAAATTTTATGATCCGAATCAGATTTGTCAATTCTTTATGAGTTAGTCATAATTTACCATGGAGAGAATAAACCATTTCAGGTTCTATGCAAAGGAGACCTTTGGAAGGAGGGTTCAGAAGATCCCGGTCGCCCTTCCCTTCACCTGTCCAAACATAGACGGGACGAAAGGGAGAGGAGGATGTATATACTGCTACAGGGGTTCAAGACCGGAGCACCTCTCCTCCAGAACATCCCTGAGAAAGCAGATAGAGGAGGGTATAAGGAGGGGCAGGGAGAGGTACGGGAGGAAGACCCTCTTCTTCGTTTACTTCCAGTCCTACACCAACACCTACGGGGAACTGGACACGCTAAAGGAACTCTACAACACCGCTACCGAGTATGAAGAGGTGGTCGGACTTGATGTGGGAACCCGGCCCGACTGCGCACCCGATGAGGTTCTTGAACTCCTTTCCTCCTACAGAGATAGAGGATACGAGGTGTGGATAGAGTTCGGTCTTCAGTCCGCCAACTTTGAGACTTTAAAGAGGATAAACAGGGCACACGGGGTTTCAGACCTCGTTGACGCTGTCCTGAGGGCAAAGAGGCATGGTTTAAAGGTCTGCGTACACACCATAGTTGGGCTCCCCGGAGAGGGAAGGGAGGACTACCTGGAAACAGCCAGGCTCCTCTCCGCCCTCGCTGTGGAGGGGATAAAGATACATCCCGTTTACGTAATGAGAAACACAGCCCTCGCAAAGCTCTTCCTCACAGGAGAGTTCAGGACGCTTAGCCTTGAAGAGTACGCGAGGTACACAGCGGATATGCTTGAACTGATCCACCCGGAGACGGTGGTTCACAGACTCACAGCGGAGGCTAAGAAACCCGCCCTTATATCGCCCGATTACTGCACCTACGAGAGAAAGCTTGAGGTTATAAACAGGATAGAGAGAGAACTTGAGAGGAGAGGTTCCCATCAGGGTGCACGAAGAGAAGCCTGTCTAAACGTTAAAGGGACATGAGGGAACCTCATAGAACTCGTTCAGATACCAGGGAGAGCGCAGTGAGGAGACGAACTCCTCTATCTCCGCAAACTCCCCTTCCGTCAACCAGGGGTACTTGGGCGTTCTGAAGATGGTCAGAGGAAGTCCATCCGCTATGTAGGCGCTGTCCCTTATCCTTATGGTGTCAACCTTCCTGCCCGCTGTGTAAGAATACCTTGACGATCTGCCTATGGGGGACTTTATATCCACCGCAAAGCCATCAACAACTTCCCTGAGCTTCTCAAGAACCTGCGGTGCGTATCCGTTGGTGTCCACCCTGACCTTAAGCAGTGGGTTCTTGCTCTTGACCCTGAGCACGAAGTCAATGAGTTTCTGTGGGTTGTGGACTGTCGGCTCACCCCCTGAGAGGACAAGGGTGTCGGTAACGGGGTTTGAGCTAACCTCGCATAAAACCTCCCTCTCCGTTATGTCATCCTTCTCATCGCCGGTTACGAGCCTCCAGTTGTGGCAGTGTCTGCACCTGAAGTTGCATCCCTTCATAAAGAGGACGAGGCTCCACCTTCCGGGGACATCCTTGGAGGAGATAGTGTAGGAGACGAACCTCATTCCCATCTTGTAGCCTCCATCAGCTCCACAACCTCAACCTTGCTCCTCGTCACCCAGTCAGCCCTCCTTCCGCCCTGCCAGTAGTTCTCCTCTCCTTCGTAGATGAATTTCTCTCTGTCCACCCTCTTCACCTTCCTCGCTATAGGTCTGTAGTAGCCTATGACTCTTGAATAGACAACGGTGTCTTCAGAGCCACAGTGAGGACACTGATGCCTTTCGCCCGCCACCTTTGCCTCGCAGGAGTTGCATACGCTCATCGTCGGTGTGAGGGTTATGTAGATTATGGGTAGTCTCTCAAAGAGCCTCTTGACGAACTCACGAGCGGAGGACTTGTCTGGCTTCTCGTTAAGGAATATGTGCTGTATGCTCCCACCTGTCGCAAACCTCTGGGTCTGGGAGGACACCTCAAGCTGTCTGCCCAAAGGAGCGTCGTAAGGGGGCTGAAAGCCCGCTGTAAGGAACACTCCAGAACCCTCCGGGCTACCCTTGACGTAGGGTGGAACCCCATCAACCTTACCCTCCCAGTACTCCCTGTAAAGCCTGTATCTGTCCATTCTGCCTTCGGAGAGGTCTTTGAAGAAGAGGAGATCCTTCTGGGCGAGCTTGGGTCCAGCGGTTTCTCCGGGAGCGTACTCAAAGTTCCAGGGTATCCCGTCCTCCCGCATGAAGCTCTCCAGCTCGGAGAGTATGAAGTCCGCCACCTCTCTCGCAAAGGAGAGCCCCTCCGGGTGGAAGAGCCCGGATTCCTCCTCAAGCACACGACCCGAAGGGTCGTACTTCACGAAACCAAAGTTTATCAGACCCTCGTGCCCTCCCTGGAGGGATACGGTGTTGAAGAGGGTAGAAAGGTCCTTCATGTAGTAGAAGAAGGTGGGATAGAGCTCCCTGTGTTCCTCTATGAACCTCCTCTTCTTGTTGAGGACGCT
>WGFS01000117.1 GCA_015492115.1 Aquificaceae bacterium | reverse complement strand
GAGCCGGAGCTCCATAGGGTCTCTGCCACCGAGGTGAGCGAGCCTGTCTATGAAGGTCTCCATTATGTAGGCGTTATGGGTGTGCCCCACCGAGCGCCAGAACCACACGGGTATCTTCACCTTAGACTTTACGAACTCAACGTGAAGATTCGGGATCTCGTAAAAGGTGTTGGCAACACCCGAGACCGCAGCGCTGTCCACTCCCCTTCTCTCCTTGCCCACAGCCCACTCAAAGACCGCTGGAACAGCTATCTTGAAGTAGAGGGAGTTCGGTATCCCCTTTTCATCTACAGAGCCTCTTAGCAGGGCTGAGCACATCGGTCTGAACCAGCCCGACTGGACGTCGTCCTCCCTCGTGTAGAAGAGCTTAACAGATCTTCCCGTCTTCTTGGCTATCTTGAGAGCCTCAGCGACGAACTCTGAGTTTGACTTCCTCCCGAACCCCCCACCGAGGTATGTGGTTATCACCCTTATCCTGCTCTCTGGAAGCCCCGTTATGCGCCTTGCGTGCCTGAGAACGGAGGTCTGGCTCTGGGTGGGGGCGTAGATGGTGCACCCCTCTCTATCCAGCTTCACCGTGCAGGACATAGTCTCCATGCAGGCGTGGTATAGGTAGGGAAGAAGGTAGGTGAGCTCTGTTTTCTTTTTAGAGGTCTCGTAGGCTCCCTTCGGGTCTCCGTCCTTCCTTGCGACGAGCCCTCTCCTTTTTAGAAGTCCGAGGTAGTGTTCCTTCAGGTCTTCAGTGCTCCCGACGGAGCTTCTGCTGTACTTAACCCTGAGCTTTTTTCTCCCCTCAAGGACAGCGGTAGGACTCTCTCCACAGACCGCAACCCCCTTTCCTACCCTGAAGACGTGGGTTACTCCTTTAACCTTCTTGGTTTTTGAGGAGTCGTAAGATACTACCTTACCGCCGAAGGGCGGTCTCTCTATTACAGCGTATATCTGAGCCTCAAAGAAGTAGTCAAGACCGAACCTCGCAGAGCCGTTCACCTTATCCTCAAGGTCTATCCTCGGAAGGGACTTCCCTATATACCTGAACTCCTCCAGCTCCTTTAGCTTCGGGTAGAGGGGAACGGGGAGTTTCATGGCTGTGCTCGCAAGCTTCCCGTAGGGGATTTTTCTACCACTCTTCGTGTCCATCACGTAGCCGAGCTGGGCTTTTAATCTGCCTTTTGGAACCCTCCAGAGCCTTGAAGCGGACTGGATAAGCATCTCCCTCATTGCCGAACCTGCGGAACGCATTATGCCAAACATGTGTCTTATGCTGGTGCTCCCCCCGGTTAGCTGGGAGCCCATGTAGGGGTCTACGTAAGCCTTCCCCGCGGGGGCTGGTCTCGCCCTCACCCTCTCCCAGGGGAAGTCGAGCTCCTCGGCGACAAGCTGGGC
The DNA here is from genome assembly GCA_015492115.1 of Aquificaceae bacterium. Lineage (GTDB taxonomy): Bacteria > Aquificota > Aquificia > Aquificales > Aquificaceae > Hydrogenivirga. The sequence continues at coordinate 750 of WGFS01000117.1, read as the reverse complement.
TATGCCGGTATAGACCCCCTGACCCATCTCTGACTTGTTCACGAACACCGTCAGGTAGTTGTCCTCCGAGAGGTTTATCCAGAGCCTGGGGGAGTGCCTTTTGAGCTCGCTCGCCTTAACCACACTAAAGCCCTTGGGTGTAGCCACCACTACGAGGCTGAGACCTCCGAGCTTGAAGAAATCCCTCCTCGTGATCATCCCATCATCTCCGAAGCTCTCATTATCGCCCTGATTATCCTCGGATAGGTCCCGCACCTGCAGAGGTTCCCGTTCATGGACTTTACTAGCTCCTCCCTCGTGGGTTTGGGATTCCTTTTAAGGAGCGCGTAAGCCTGGACTATCTGACCGCTCTGGCAGTATCCGCACTGGGGGACTCCAATCTCCTTCCAGGCTCTCTTTACAGGGTGGTCTCTTGGTATCCCTTCAACGGTGATTATCTCTCTGCCGAGAACGCTCCCAACCGGAGTCACGCAGGAGCGGACGGGTTCTCCGTCCACCAGGAGCGTGCAGGTTCCGCATAAGCCTTTGAGACAGCCGAACTTAGTCCCCGTCAGTTTCAGGTGTTCTCTTATTGTCCACAGGAGGGGTGTCTCCGGACTCACAAGGACTTCGTAAAGCGTCCCGTTTACCTTTAGCTTCATCCCACCCCCAATAAAAATATAGGTAAAATGGAACTTGATGAGGTACGTACCGCTCGCGGTGGCTTTCTTCCTGCTCCTGTTCTCCTGCGCGAAGAAGAAGGACTTTGAG
>WGFS01000116.1 GCA_015492115.1 Aquificaceae bacterium | reverse complement strand
GGTACTTCTCCTTCCTCTTGCGGGTTTGGAAGTCTATCTCGTGGAGGGCGACTATCTCGTTTACAACTATCTCCAAGGAGGGAGTCCCCATCCCCGAGGTTGTTATGGAGACCCTCTGTCCCCAGTCCGTGTAGCCCGTTATGGTTCTGAGTCCCCTGTGCTCCTTGTTCACATCAATTCCTCTGAGAAAGTTCCTCGCTATGAAGGTTACCCTGTGAGGGTCTCCAACTATGATTATGTCCTCCGCAAGCTCCCCCGGCGATAGGTTGAGGTGGTACACCTTCTCGTTGATCACGGGCAGGTCGGGAGGATGGAATTCCCCTTCCCTCATACTACGCATTATAATCCTCTTATCCTAAATTATTTCATGGGGTGAGTTATGGTTAGAGATATAGTTACGTATCCGGCTGAGGTTCTGAAGAAACCAACCCAGAGGGTTGATGAGATAGACCGTGAAATAGAACAGCTCATCAGAGACATGCTTGACACCATGTACCACGCGGAAGGTGTGGGACTCGCTGCCAATCAGATAGGCGTACCGCTCAGCGTTATGGTCATAGACACCACCCCCAAGGAGGACGCCCCAGATCTGAAGCTCGTTCTTATAAACCCTGAGATTATAAGTTCGGAAGGGAAGCTGAAGTACAAGGAGGGCTGTCTCTCCTTCCCGGGGCTGAGCGTTGAGGTTGAGAGAGCAAAGAAGGTAAAGGTGAAGGCTCTGAACGAGCACGGTGAGCCCGTTGAGATAGAGCTTGAGGACTTCCCGGCGATAGTGTTCCAGCACGAGCTTGACCACCTGAAGGGCATAACCTTCATAGACAGGCTGAAGGGCTGGAGGAGGAGGCTCGCCCTTGAGAAGTACAGGAAGCTCCAGAAGGAGGCTGAGAAGGTTTGATGAAGACCGAAACCAGACCCTACCTCTCTCTAAAGGACTACTTCCTTGACAGATACGGAAGGAGAGTCCAGAAGATAACCGTAGCCCTACCCTTCACCTGCCCAAACAGGGACGGGAGCAAGGCTTGGGGAGGTTGCACCTTCTGCAGGGAGGGCTCAAGACCTTCCATGCTCACGCCGACCGTCCCCCTTGAAGTCCAGATAAAGGAGGGTATGGAGAGGGCAAAGAGGAAGTACGGAGAGGACATATACTTCTTCGTTTACTACCAGTCCTACACAAACACCTACGCAGATCTGGAGACCCTGAAGAGGATTTACGATACAGCCCTTGAGTTTGAGGGTGTTGTGGGAATAGACGTGGGGACGCGTCCCGACTGTGCTCCCGAAGAAGTCCTTGACCTCTTATCTGAGTATGCTGAAAGGGGGCTTGAGGTATGGGTTGAGTACGGTCTCCAGTCCGCCAACTTTGAGACTCTGAAGAGGATAAACAGGGCACACGGAGTCTCGGACTTCGTTGATGCGGTTCTGAGAACCAAGAGGAGACCCCTAAAGGTCTGCGCCCACATGATAGTTGGTCTTCCCCATGAGACCGAGGAGGACGTCTATGAGACCGCAAAGCTGATATCTGCCCTTCCCGTAGACGGTGTGAAGATCCATCCCCTCCACGTGATAAGGGGCACTGTGATGGCACAGCGGTACGAGAGGGGTGAGTTCAATCTCCTATCCCTTGAGGAGTACGCCAAGCTCTGCGCAGGTGTCCTTGAGATACTCCCTCCAGATACGGTTATTCACAGGATCACTGGAGAGGTGGACGAGAGCCTGCTGATAGCACCCGATTATTGTAAGCCCTCCATGAAGAACAGGGTCATACAGGAGGTTCTTAGAGAGCTTGAGAGGAGGGGCTCTCATCAGGGTGCCAGGAGGGACACAGCCCTCAACAGGAGGACTTCCCGATAGAATTTTCCCATGCGTAAGGAACACTGGGCGCTTGTATCCCTCCTTCTGAACCTTCTTCAGTCCGCTCTCAAGCTGGTGGGGGGTCTCATGACGGGGAGCCTCTCACTGCTCGGAGAAGCCCTCCACTCTTTCTCCGATGCGACAGCTTCAGTTATAGCCTACCTCTCCATAAAGTTCTCTGAGAAGAAACACGAGCGCTTTCCCTACGGGCTATACAAGCTGGAGAACATAGGTGCCATAGTTATAGCCTTCTTCCTCATAGTCTCAGCCTACGAGATAGGACACAGGGCTCTCACAGGGAAGGTTGAGATAAACAGAGATGCTCTCCCTGTGGGCATAGGGATAGTGGTCTTCTCACTGCTGAGCTCCCTGACCCTCTCATTCCTTGAGAGGCGCGCGGGTAAGAGGCTGAACTCCCCCACCCTCATAGCCGACTCCTACCATACCCTCACCGATGCCTTTGGTTCCCTTCTCGTTCTGGTGAGCCTGAGTGCGGTTTACATGGGACACAACTACGACAGCTTCTTCGCTCTCGGTGTAGTCGCCCTGATACTGTACACAGCCCTGAGCCTTTTAAAGGAGCAGGTGGGAGTAATACTTGACATATCCGCTGACGAGGAGACGGTAGAGAGGATAAGGGAGATAATCCTGAGCTTCCCGGAGGTGGAAGAGATAAAGAGGCTTCTGGTGAGGAGCGCGGGAGGAAAACTCTTCATAGATGCTGAGATACTTCTGAGACCCGGGAGCTTCATGAGGAGCCACGCCATAGCGGACGAGATAGAGAGGAAGATCGCACGGGAGATAGAGAATGTGGAGATGGCTTTCATACACTACGAGCCTGCAAAGGAGGAGAAGCTCAGGGTTGCGGTTTTTTCAGGGGACGGTTCAGCCCTCTGCAGGAACTTCTCCAACGTAAAGAAGATGTATGTTTTTGAGGAGAGGAGCGGTGAACCGGAGGTGATAGAGGTTCATCCAAAGTCTGAGGAGGACGTGGCGAAGCTCCTCGTCCACAAGGGTGTTGACATAGTTATATGCGGGCATCATCCCGAGAGCGCGAGGGCGAAGTGGATACTCCACAGGAACGGTGTCTTCGTGTGGGAGACGGACAAGGAGAACATATACTCCGCCCTCTCGGAGGTTTCCAAATTGAAACTGGGTCGCTCAGATAAAGAGGGCAAGGATGAGGGGGACTAAGAGGTTAACGCTCTTTACCTCCTTTAAAAGTCCCCAGAGCTTGAGGGCTATCACAACCATTATCCCGCCACCTATGAAGAGGCTGTTAGCCATAGACTGGGGATCCAAGAACTCTCCGAAGAAGAAGGCGAGGAACGTTATTCCACCCTGAAATACAAGAACGAAGAAGGCGGAGAAGAGAACACCCCTTCCCAGAGATGAGGAGAGGATTATTGAGGAGAAACCGTCCATGGTCGCCTTGGAGAGTATGAGGGAGCTGTCCCCCTTCGTCCCCTCCAGTATGCAACCGAGAAGGGTCATGGGACCCACGGTGAATAGAACGGAGGACGTCACCAGAGCGTTTGTGAAGTCCGCACCACCCCTTGAGAGAGACTCAACCCTTCCCTCCAGGTCAAGGAGATAACCTAAAGCGGTTCCAAAGAGGATCAGAAAGAAGACCTTTAGGGTCTCG
>WGFS01000115.1 GCA_015492115.1 Aquificaceae bacterium | reverse complement strand
TCTGAAAAATAGATTTTATGGTTTCATGAGTTGCCACCGCATGAGAATTTTTAGTAAAAATGTTTACAAAAATGTGAATTTGTAAACACTTCCCGCGCTGATCAAAAGTCCTATAATATAAGTTCAAAGACATAAAAGGGGAGGTTAGCCATGTGGTTTGAGATTTCCCTGGGTGTGTTTTTGGTCGCCTTTGTAACAGCTTCCTACCTTCACAGGAAGGTTGAACAGGTAGGGGAACGGTCTGAAGAAGAAAACGTAATAGTTACCTACTCCAAGTCCATACCCGGATGTGAGGTTCGCAGGATCTTTGGTTATGTAGAGAGTGTGGTAACTGTACCAAACGACGGGGAAGAGATATACACCTCCATGGGAGAGCAGTCCGCAATAGAGAAGCTCATGGATAAAGCGAGGAGCAGAGGGGCAAACGCTATACTTGAACTTACGGTGGAGAGTGAGGAGCACGCTGTCCATACAAAGATAAGAGCTCGTGGACTGGCGGTGAGGGTTTAAATTTATAGGGTGGGAGAAAGATGCGGAAAGGTCATAGTGCTCAGCGAAGGGGCGGACCTTGACGCTCTGTCCGCCTCGCTTGGTGTACAGAAGCTATACCCTGACTCCTGCCTTCTCACACCCAGGTATCTCTCCAAGAGGGCTGGCGAGGTCTTTAGAGACTTCAGAACTCTCTTCAGAACAACAGACCAGCTTCCCGAAAGATTTACCCTCGTCCTGACCGATACAAGGTATTTCCCGGAAAACATTCCAAAGGAGAGTGTTGAGAAGGTAATAGTGTATGACCACCACCCCATGGGCGACGTGGAGGAGTTTGAGGGGAAGGTTGACAGGGTGGGTTCCGCCACAACCCTGGTGGTTGAGGAGCTGATTGAGAAAGGTGTAGAGCTCAGCCCGGAGGAGGCAACGGTCATAGCCCTCGGTATATACGAGGATACGGGGAACTTTACCTACGAGGGAACGACGGACAGAGACCTGAAGGCGGTTTCCTGGCTTCTCTCTCAGGGGGCGGACTTGAAGACGGTGAGAAGGTACATGCTTGAGTCCTTTACAAAGGAGCAGATAGAGATAGTGAGGAGGATAGTGTCTTCCATAGAGAAGCTCTTCATAGACGGAAAGGAAATAGCAATAGCGACCGCGGTTCTTGAGAAGTACGAACCGGACATAAACGCACTCCTCTACGAGGTTAAAGACCTGAAGGAGGCGGACGCATTCTTCGTGATCATAGAGGCGGAAGGAAAGACCTACGTCTTTGGGCGCTCCCAGACGAAGGATATAGATGCGGGAAGGGTTCTCTCCTTCTTCAGCGGAGGAGGTCATCCGGAAGCTGGTGCGACAAAGCTTGAGAACGTCTCAGCGGAGAGGGTCAAGAACCTTCTGGTGAACTACCTCAAAGGGATAAAGCCTCCGAAACTAAGGGTAGGGAACATAATGAGCTCCCCACCCTTCGTCCTTTCAGAGCACCTCTCGGTGAAGGATGCCCTTATGGAGCTATCCGAGAGGGGGTTTGCCAACGCACCCGTGATAGACAGGGAAGGGAACCTTATAGGCATAGTCTCCAAGAAGAGCCTCCTGAAGCTGTCCAGACTGTATCCAGAGGAGCCGGTGGGTGAGTTTGTGAATAAAGACTTTACCACCCTCTCACCCGATTCCCCGGTGTGGGAGGCTGAGGAGGTTCTAACAAAGTTCGGGCAGAAGCTCATACCTGTGGTGGATAAGGGCGTTGTGGTGGGTGTGGTAACGAGGCTGGACATACTCCACAGGATGAAGGAGGACATCGGCTCAGCAAGAGCACTCCACAAGAGGGTAAGGATCCCCAGGCACTTGGAGGGGGTTGCGAAGGAGGTGGGAGAGATAGCGAAGGAATTGGGATTCAGAGCTTACATAGTGGGGGGTGTTGTGAGGGACATACTCCTGGGCAAGGAGGTCTGGGATCTGGACTTCGTGGTTGAGGGAGAAGCTATAGAGGTTGCCCGCCTTCTTGCGGAGAGGCACAGCGTTCAGCTTCACCCCTTCCCTGAGTTCGGGACAGCCCATCTCAAGATAGGTACCCTGAAGATTGAATTTTCAACAGCGAGGAGGGAAACCTACCCGAGACCCGGTGCCTATCCAAAGGTTGAGAGGGCATCCCTTAAGGAAGACCTCGTTAGGAGGGACTTCACCATAAACGCGATGGCTATATCGGTGAACCTTGAGGACTTCGGGACACTGATAGACTACTTTGGGGGTGTGAGAGACCTGAAGGACAGGATAATAAGGGTTCTACACCCCGTCAGCTTCATAGAGGACCCCGTCAGGATACTCAGAGCTCTGAGGTTTGCAGGGAGGCTCGGCTTCAAGCTGTCCAGAAGCACAGAGCGTTTGCTCAAGCAGGCGGTGAACCTGGGGCTCCTGGAGGAGGCACCCACGGGGAGGATAATGAACGAGATAAGGTTAGCCCTCAGAGAGGACAGGCTCCTGGAGATACTCTCCCTGTACAGAAAGTTCAAGGTGCTGGAACACATAATAAAGGGCTTCAGGTGGACTCAGAACCTTGAGGACAGACTCGTTAATCTAAAGAGAGTGGTGGACTGGCACTCTCTTGAGTTTCCCTCCGAGAGGATAGACTACGGGTGGGTGTTTCTCATGCTGGTGCTCTCAACGGTCAAGCCCGAGGTGAGCCTGAGATTTCTTGAGGACGTCTCCGCCCCCTCCTGGGTCAGGGAGAACATGAAGAAGCTCTACACTGAGCTGAATGCCCTTAAGGGTAAGCTGAGGAAGGCTGAGAGGAACTCGGAGGTTTACAGAGTTTTAAAGGGTGTCCACCTCTCCCTCCTCCTCATACTCATGACCTGTAAGGATGTGCAGGACAGGGTAAAAATTTTCTTGGAGAGGCTGAGGTTCGTTAAAGCACCGCCGGAGGCGGTCTCTAAACTCAGAGAGAGAGGTCTTGAGGGAAGAGAACTCGGCAAGGAGATAGAGCGTCTGAAGGAGTCCCTCATGGACGAGGAGAGATCCTTTATAATGGAAGGGTCATGAAGCTTGCATTCTTCAAGGTTGGAGAGCTACAGGGAAGTCTCAAACATCTGGAAGCTCTGTTTGAGTATCTGAAGGGAAGGGGTGTTGAGCTTAGGGAAATAGAACTTGACCCCAACAACGTTCAGAGGGCTGTAGATGAGCTGAGCGAGTTCAGACCAGCCTTCACCATGGACGTGAACGCCACGGGGATAATCATAGGTGAGCAGGAGGGAAAGAAGGTTCCCATCTACGACATCTTCGGCTTCGTTCACTTCTCCCTCTTCACAGAAGAACCCATGCTTCACTTCCCCAACCTCGTGGGTGTGGAGGGGCACAGGAACCTCGTAGCCCTCGTAACCGACATAAAGTACGTTGACAGCCTGAGGTTCTTGGGTGTTGAGAACATCAGCTATATAACCCCCTTTCTGAACTTCTCCCTATTCCCCCAACCCGCTGAGGAAAGGGAGATAGAGGTTGCCTTCCTCGGTCCTGTGATAGACCCCGAGATAGTGCTGAACTCTGTGAGGCAGAATATTCCAGAAAACATGCTTCCCCTCTTCGTAGAGACCGGGGAGTTCATGTTCAGGAACCCGGAGGTTCACGTTCTAACCGCCTTCAACTACATACTGGGCATATTCAACCCTCAGATACAGCAGGAGTTCATGGACTGGAGGGAGAAGAACGAAGAAGCCTTCCTGAGGATGCTCAACGACATATCCATCTACGCGACCATGAGGAAGAGGTGGTACCTGGTCAACTTCCTTGACGGCATAGACCTGAAGATAGTGGGTGAGTTTCAGGGAGAGCTTAAGGAAGATCACGAGCAGATAAAGGTAAACTCCTACGAGGAGCTCATAGATATATACGGAAGGGCGAACATGACCATAATGAGCTTCCCTCACACAGTCCCTTCCGGAATAGGCTTTACACCCCTTGAGGTCTCAGCCATGGGTTCTGCACCGGTGCTTGACTTCAGGGGAACCCTCCCCGGCTTCCTCGTGCCCGGCGAGGAGGTTATAACCTACATGCCCCTTGACAGGGCTGACATTGAGGAGAAGCTCCTCTACTACCTTGAAAATCCCCAGGAGGCGAGGGAGATAGGAGAGAGGGCTAAGAACGCGGTGGTCAACAGGTACAGGGTGGACGACAGGGGAGAGTTCATATACAACCTCATGAAGGACATAATCGCCCAGGCTGAGAGGGAAGCCCAAGTAAAAGAAGAGAAAGAGTAGAATGTTTCCCGGCTTCGGGACTCTCGTGAACTTCCTTCTCGTCATACTGGGAAGTCTCCTGGGTCTGAAGGGGGCTCGGCTCATAAACCCAAAGCTGAGAGATGGGGTTATTCACGGTATAGGACTCTTTACCCTCCTCCTTGGAGTCAGGCTCATCCTTGAGAACAAGCCCGAGACCCTAAAGGTCTTCTTTCTGATCCTCTTTGGAACCGCTTTAGGTTATCTCCTTGACCTGGAGGGAAGGGTTGAGTCTCTCTCAAGGGGTGGTGCGGACTTCACAAACGCTCTGGTGACGTCCTCCGTTCTATTCACCGTGGGTCCTATGACCCTTCTCGGTTGCATACTGGAGGGGACGAAGGGGGACAGCTCCCTCATACTCTCCAAGGCGACCATGGACGGTTTCTCCTCAATAATCCTCTCCTCATCTCTGGGAAGGGGTGTTCTCTTCTCCGCCTTCTTCGTTCTTATATTTCAGGGTGGGATAACGTTCCTCGCCTTCTTCTTCGGAGAGTTCTTGGATCCCCAGTCTATGGCTAACAGCCTCTTCATAGGTGGCGGGATAATGGTTGTGATAGCCCTCAAGC
>WGFS01000114.1 GCA_015492115.1 Aquificaceae bacterium | reverse complement strand
CCCCTTTACCCCGAGATAACCGAGAACCCCATGAAGTGGATAGATGACTTCAGGAAGATAAACAACACCAAGACCGACTTCTTCCAGAGGAAGCCCCAGACCTACGCCAAGGCTAACGAGCTCAAGTGGTAAAATCTCTTTTCCATGGAGAGGTATGATCTCCTGATAAAGTCCGCCATCCTCCCCGAAAGGGGTAGTGTGGATATAGGGATCAAGGACGGGAAGATAGCAAAGATTGAAAAGAGCATTGAAGCCGACGCGGATTATACCGTTCACGCAAACCGCAAGCTCGCCCTCCCCTCTTTCGCCAACATGCACACCCACGTACCCATGTCCCTTCTGAGAGGCATAGGGGCAGATCTTCCACTTATGGACTGGCTCCAGAAGGTCATATGGCCCCTTGAGGGTGAGTTCGTATCTCCCGAGTTCGTTAGAGCTGGGACAGAGCTCGGTGTCCTGGAGATGATAAGGAGCGGGACGACCCTCTTCATGGACATGTACTTCTTTGAGGAGGAGGTGGGAGAGGTAGCAAAGTCTGCTGGGATAAGGGCGGGGCTCGGCTTCGGGATACTTGACTTCCCTACAAAGGTTGCCAATACTCCAGAGGAGTACATAAGGAGGGCAAGGGAGTTTGCCCAGAGTTTGAAGAACGAAGAGCTCGTCTTTCCTGTAATATGCCCCCACGCCCCCTACACTTGTTCCCCCGACACCCTCAGGAGAGCCAAAGAGCTTGCGGATGAGCTTGACATTTACCTCCACATACATGTGTCAGAGACAAGAGGGGAAGTGGAGAAGATAAAGGAGGAGTACGGTAAAACCCCCGTAAGGCATCTTGAGAGCATAGGTTTTCTCTCTGATAAAGTCCTCTGCGCCCACATGGTATGGCTGGACGATGAAGAGATGGAAATAGTTAAGGAGAGGAACGTCAAGATAGCCCACTGCCCTGAGAGCAACCTCAAGCTCGCGTCTGGTATAGCTCCTATCCCAGAGTACGTGAGAAGAGGAATAAAGGTTTCCCTTGGAACGGACGGTCCTGCTTCAAACGACAACCTTGACATGCTTGAGGAGCTCTCCACCATGGCAAAGCTTCACAAGGGAGCAAACCTAGACGCCAAGGCTATGGACGCAGGAACAGCCCTGAAGATAGCCACTGAAAACGGCTTTTCCTCCGTGGGTATAAAGGCGGGAAGGATAGAGGAAGGGTACGAGGCTGACCTGATACTTGTTGAGACAGAAAATCCTCACCTCCAGCCCCTCTACGACCCCATAGCTCAGGTTGTTTACTCCGCCCGTAGTTCAGATATAGATACGGTTGTGTGCAGAGGGAGGGTTGTCATGGAAAAGGGGGAGGTAAAGACCTTAGACGAGGAAAGGATACTCTACGAAGCCAAGAGATGGGGGGAGAAGATAAGGAATTTCATCAGATGATCTTCAGAATGTCTATCGCAAGTGTGAGACAGGTGAAGAAGATAATTATTCCGTAAACCTTGTAGAGCCACACATTAGTCCTGTAGTAACCCTGGTCTATCTTGTAAACCGTTCTGTAGAAGTTGGCGGTACCAAGAACGAGCGTGACCACTCCTATGACTATGACGAACATACCTATACTCATGAGGCTCTTGTGGTCTGCACTGAAGTTCCACTTGAGAACCTTGCTAAGCTGTATCAGGAAGAACTCAAACTTCTCTATAACGAACCCAAAGACCGTTATGGATATGGCGGTTCTGACCCACGCGAGGAATGTCCTCTCGGCCGCCATGTATATCCTCGGGTCCACAACCTCCTTCTTGTCAACGGGCTGGGCTTTGTTTATGTGGCTTACAGTTCTGAAGAAGCTGAGTATCCCCAGCCCTGCTATAAAGGTTCCCACAAAAGCCAGCATGTTAGCTACCTCCCTTAGAAAAGTTGCAAGCTCAGGTTTCCCGAGAGCCTTTACTACAAGTTCCATCTTGCTCACAGTTATGCCCGCACCAACCACGTAAACCGAGAACTTGAGCGAGCTTAAAAAGGTCCTCTCCACCGAGAGATGAAGCCTCGGCTCCGAAAGAGGTGTAAGTTTACGGCTTATTAACAACTTAAAATATTATTATAACACAATATTCGCATTTGTAGTAAAATAACACTTATGATGAAAGGGCTCGTGCCTTTGATGCTAACAGCTTTCACCTTGGCATTCGCCGGTGGTCAGGGAGACTGGTGTCCAATAGGTAAGAGTATAAACGGGAGCGTCCACGTGGAAGGTATAGTGGACTACGAGGGCGTGAACTGGTGTAAGTTCGTAATAAACAGACCCAAGGCAAGGACTGAGATCTACTACACAATGGATGGAGAAGGGCAGAGGGTCGTGGAGTATATAAACGGCAAGAAGGCTGCGGTAATAGAGATATTTGAAGGTAAGGCTAAGTTGAAGATTTACGATAAAGACGGAAATGTAGTTGAAGAGGTAAAGGCGAGGGAAAGAATCGGAATTGAATGAAGAAGGACCTAACGAACCTGCTTAAGAAGGAAACCGTTCCTCCCGGTTTTGAAAACCTTGACTCCGCGAGGGAATACGTTGCAAGGTATCTCATAAACTACATAAACATAGAGCTGGAAGGTCTTCCGAGGAAGGAATGGGAGAGGTCCCTGACCACATGGGCTAAGATATGCGCCTTCTCAAAGAGCCTGATACAAAAGAGTGAGGAAGAGAGGAACAGGCTCTACGAGAAGTTCGGCTTTGACCTGATGATGCAGGGAATAGCCGAGGACGTTCGGCTCACCTTCATAGGTATGCTCAGCATGGGAATACTGAAGGAAAAAGAGCCTCCTCAAAATCTGATACTCAGGGCGGTAGAGCTAATAAAGGACGACGATGAGCTTTTGAGGAAGTGGGAGCTAAATCCAGAAATTGTCAGGTTCATCTATGACTTCTACTCTTCCAAGTTCCCCGGGAGAGCCTAAATTAACCCAGTTATGAGGATCGCGGTAGGGATGAGCGGTGGTGTGGACAGCAGTGTCACCGCCCTGCTTATGAAGGAAAGGGGTCATGATGTGATAGGGGTTACCCTGCGCTTCCACACGGTTGAAGCGTGCGAGCTTGAGGGAAGCCACAACGTATGCTGTTCTCCAAAGGACGTTCAGGATGCTGTGAAGGTCTCCCAGAGGCTCGGGATACCGCACCTGACCTTTGACTGGGAGAAGATATTTAGAGATAAAGTCATAGACTACTTCGTTGAGGAGTACTCAAGGGGAAGGACTCCCAATCCCTGCGCCCTCTGCAACAGGGAGGTAAAGACCGGGTACTTTGCGAGGTACCTGAAAGCAGTCGCAGAAATAGACAGGCTCGCAACCGGGCACTACGCAAAGATAGAAGACCACCCCCTATACGGAAGGGTAATCAGGAGGGGAAGGGACAGGAGAAGGGATCAATCCTACTTTCTCGCCCTCGTGAGGAAGGAAGACCTTGAGCTCTTAGATTTCCCCCTCGGGGAGATGACAAAAGAGGAGGTGAGGGAGATAGCCCGCTCCCACGGACTTGAGACCGCGGAAAAGAGGGACTCGCAGGAGGTTTGCTTCCTGATGGGCAGGGACCCGGGGGAGTACCTTGAGGGTATTCTCGGTGAGAGAGAGGGGGAGATAAAACACGTCTCTGGAAAGACTCTCGGGAGGCACAGGGGGATATACAGGTACACCATAGGACAGAGGAGGGGACTCGGAATATCCTACAACAAGCCCCTCTACGTGATAGACATAGACCCTATTACAAACACCGTCCTGGTCGGAGAAGAGGAGTATCTTTACAACGACACCCTTTACGTCAAGGAGCTGAACCTCCACGTTCCCCTCTCTGAGTGGGAGGATGTGGTCGCCCAGATAAGGTACAGGCACAACCCTGTCCCCGTTGAAAGCATTGAGGAAACTTCCGATGGTTATAGGGTGAAGTTTAAAGAGGATGTAAGGGGAATAACGCCGGGGCAGGTGGTAGCTTTTTATAGAGACAACACACTCCTTGGAGGAGGGATAATAGAGAGCTTCGGGGGATGAGGTTAAGCAAAGAGCATCTCATACTTATCCCAGTAACACTCACCGCTCTGCTACTGAACCTCTTCGGTATGTCTCTGTTCCTCGGAAGTCTGAACATCCTGTTTGGGAGCACTCTCGCTTTCTTTGTCCTTGAGTTATTCGGCTTGAGATTTGCCTTCTGGATAGCCCTGCTCCTCGGTATTGAAAGATACCTTCTGTACGACAACCCCATAACCCCTTTTCTCCTGCCCTTTTCGGTGGTGTCCATACACCTCATAAGGAGGTTGTTCAAGCTAAATCTCGTGATCGCAGGATGGGTCTTCTGGGTACTCCTTGGCTGGACAGCTTACCTCTTCTTACTGCTCAAGGTATCTGAACTGGAGGAGTCTGTCGCCCTCACAATTGCAGGCAAAGAGGCTGTAAACGGTCTTATAAACGTTACGCTGGCAAGTCTCCTGGTCTTACTTTACAGATACTACTTCAAGAAGGAAGAAAAGATCTCCTACGTTGAGCTGGTGTTCGTGTCTCTGGTTGTGGTGTCCATAACACCCATGTTCCTAAAGTCCATCTATCAGGCAAAGGAAGAGGAGAGGCACATGGTCAGAAACATAAAGCAGGACATGGGGATAATATCAAGGAACGTTGAGGAGAGTATCCTTTACTGGCTGAACATACACCTGAATGCGGTCAAGGAATTAGCCAACAGGCTCGTGATATGGGGACCTGACAACAGAGAACAACTCCAGAAGGAGACAGAGGCTATAAGGAGGTCTTTCACGGAGTTTCATGCCTGTTACATAGCTGATAGCGATGCTACCGCCATAACCTTCTACCCTGAGATAAACCCAAAGGGCAGGTATATGATAGGGACAAACTTCAACTACCGACCTTACTACAGAAGGGTGAAGAAGACCCTAAAGCACACCTTCACAGAGGTCTTCGTCGCAAAGTTCGCCCTTAAGCCTGTGGTTGGGATAGCTGTCCCCGCTGTTAAGGAGGGGAAGTTCCTCGGATACGCCTACTGTGGTCTGAGACTTGATAGGATAAAGGTGGTGGTCAACGAGTTCTCCCTGAAGGAGGGGGTATTCATAACACTGCTGGACAGGAATGGAAAGGTCATCGTGTCAAACCTTAAGGACGTAAAGCCTCTTCAGAGTTTCAGCAGGGGAAAGCTGAGAATAACAAGGTTCGGGCTTACTATAGAGAGTAAGCAAGGAAACGGCAGGCATGGGAAGGTCTTACGGATAGAGGAGCTTTACCACTCCTTCTTTTACAGCGAAGAGAGGTTAAAGGGAAATATAGGGTGGACGGTGATCATGGAGGTATCCCTCGCCCCTTATCTGAACGTTCTCTTCTCAAAGCTGAACGTTAGCTTCATCTCCATATACATATTTGCCCTTCTCTCCTTTGCACTGGCTCGCTTCCTCACGAGCGTATCCACAAAACCAGTTCAGAGACTCGTGAACACCATAGACGTTATAACCAGACGTATAGAGGAGAGACCGAGCATAGTACTTCCGGACACAAACCTTAAGGAGATAAAGAAGCTCACGGACTCCTTCAGGGATATGGCTTCAAAAGCCATGGAGTACATGGAAGAGCTCAGGAAACTCGCCTACTACGACCCCCTCACCCGTCTTCCAAACAGAACTCTTCTTAGGGACAGGATAGAGAACGCCATACACTTTGCTAACAGAAACAACACGAGGGTAGCCATACTCTTCATAGACCTGGACTACTTCAAGACCGTAAACGATACTATGGGTCACGAGGTGGGGGACAGGATACTCGTTCAGGTAGCCCAGAGGCTCAGCTCCGTCTTCAGGGAGACGGACACGGTGGCGAGGTTCGGCGGAGACGAGTTCGTAGCGGTAATACCTGATGTGAAGGATATAAGGGACGTTATTCAGGTTGCGGACAGAGTCCTTAAGCTCTTTGATACCCCCTTTAACGCTAACGATGAGGACATATACCTCTCAGCGTCTGTGGGGATAGCCCTGTATCCAGACAACGGAAAGAGCCCGACAGAGCTCATAAAGAACGCAGACATGGCTATGTACAGGGCAAAGGAGGAGGGGAAGAACAGCTTCGCCTTCTTCACAGAGGACATGAACAGGAAGGCGGTGGAGATACTGAGCATGAAGAACAAGCTACACAAAGCCCTGGACAGGAACGAGTTCCTTCTCCACTACCAGCCCATATACGACCTTGAGAACAACGCAATAGTTGGGTTTGAAGCGCTCCTACGCTGGAAAGACCCCGAGAGGGGTATGGTATCGCCTGCGAAGTTCATGCCCATACTTGAAGAGCTTGGACTGATAAAGGAGGTCGGGCGGTGGGTTATGGAAAAAGCCTTTGAAAGATCCAGAGATTGGGGAGAAAGGTATGGAATATACGTCAGCGTGAACATATCTCCAAGGCAGTTCACCGACAGGAACTTCGTAAAGAGGGTCCTTGAGATAACCGCCGAGACCGGAGCGCTGAGTTCAAACATAGTCCTTGAGATAACGGAGACCTCACTCATGAAGAACCCGGAGGAGTCCGTTGGAATCCTCAAGAGGCTGAAGGCAAAGGGGTTCAGGATCTCTGTGGACGACTTCGGAACCGGGTACTCCTCCCTCGCCTATCTGAAGAGGCTCCCCCTTGACATAATCAAGGTTGATATGACATTCACCCAGAGCATGGTGAGCTCGGAAGTTGACAGATCCATAGTCCAGGCGGTCATAAACCTTGCGAGGTCTCTAAAGCTGAAGAGCCTTGCGGAAGGGGTTGAGACCCATGAACAGGTTCGCATACTCAGGGAGCTCGGCTGTGACCTCGTCCAGGGATACCTGTTTGGCAAGCCTATGCCCGAAGAGGAGGCGGAGAAACTGTTAAGGAAAGAAAAGGGATTATAATATTCCTTTTAGCGGGTGTGGCGGAACTGGCAGACGCGCCGGACTTAGGATCCGGTGCCCATAAGGGCGTGAGGGTTCGACTCCCTCCACCCGCATGAGTTCAAGGAGGTATTGAATGAAGGTAAAGAGCGAAGAGAGAGAAGGTCTCTTTAAGGCACTCACCGTTGAGGTTGAGGGAAATCTGGTTGAGAGCCTTCTGAACGAGGTTTACGAGAACCTGAAACAGAACGTGGAGATCCAGGGGTTCAGGAAGGGGTCTGCACCCCTATGGCTCATAAAGGCGAAGTACAAGGACTACGTTGAGGAGGAGGTCGGTAAGAAGGTAGCCAATCAGACACTGGAGGAGGCTATAAAGGAGAGTTCCCTAACGCCCGTAGCGGACATATACCTTGAGAAGGTTGAGCTTGAGGAGAAGACCCCAAAGGTAACATACACGGTCACCTTTGAAACACCTCCAGAGTTTGAACTGAAAGACATAGAGGGACTTGAGGTTGAGGTTCCCAAGCTGGAGTTCAGGGAGGATCTCGTTGAGAAGAGGATAGAACAGCTCAGAGAGGAGCACGCTGTCTGGGAACCGGTTGAGGACAGACCTATAAAGGAAGGAGACCTCGTAACCATAGAGTACGAGGTTCAGGAACTCAAGGAGGGTGAAGAGGGAGAAAAGGTAACTGGAGAGACCTCAGGAATAATAGGGCAGAAGATGTTCAGGGAGGAGCTTGAACAGGCTCTTATAGGAAAGAAGGTTGACGATGAGATTGAACTCAAGGAACTTCCCCTCTACGACCAGGAAGGCAAGGAGATAGGCAAGGCAAACATAAAAGCTAAGGTTAAGGAGGTAAAGGAGAAGATCCTTCCGGAGCTGAACGATGACTTTGCAAAGGAGCT
>WGFS01000113.1 GCA_015492115.1 Aquificaceae bacterium | reverse complement strand
TACCAAGGATCGTATTTACGTTGAACATAACACCGCCCTGAACGATAAAACCTGTCCTGTCATCACCGCTTGCACCTTTCCAGTCTTTATGCTTTACATAACCAGCGGACAGGTTGGGAACCACACCACCAAGGTTCTGCTCCCAGAGAACGTCCACGCCGTAGGATTTCTGAGTTTTACTGCCGGGAGTATGGGAAGGATGGTAACCCTGACTTACATAAGCAAGACCCACGGTAAGCACATTCTTCTTGCCCGTATAGGTGTCCTTAAGGACGTAGCCTTTTTCAGGCTTGAAGCCTGCCATCGTTGGCGTGAACTGAACCCTTATAGCATAAGCCGGCTTGGGATCGGAAGATCCAGCAGGATTCCCGAGTGTATCAAATACACCCGCATAGTACTTAAACAGTCCTCCCGCTACGTTACCCCAGAAGGTGAGACCTGCGGAACGGGAACCAGACCTGAAAGGTTTGTGAGCAACGGGGTTTGTAAATGCGCTCTTGTAAGTGGAGTTGAAGCTATACTCAAAGGGCATCGGGAAGAGGACAGCCCATCCAGAGTTTATACCGGAGTGCCTCTCAAAGGGAACCTTGTAAGAACCGGCTATAACGTTAAATTCATTGGCAAACCTGATGTTCAGGAAGGAGTCTATGATTTCATAGTTTTTCTTATTTGCGTTCGCAAAGAACTCCGTCTGGAAGCCGAAGCTGATCATCTTGTTGAGCTTACCCTTGGCGTAGAACCTTGCAAACTTGTGGGTAAAGGTGATATCGCTCTTCTGATTGTTGTTCCTCTTACCGGGGATCTCAGCGTAGATGACACCCCTCACGCCCATCTTGAAGGACTTACCGTTACCGAGGTCAATCTTGACCGCGTGTGCCTCACCTGCGAAAACTGCTGCACCCAGTATGGCTGCCGCTGCTAAGTAGCTCTTCTTCATGACATACCCTCCTCTCAAAAATTTTTCAATAGAGATTATAGGCATATAAGTTCTATTTTGTCAAGTCCTTTTGTATCAAGAACTTGCTTTTGCACACTTTCCAAAGCCCTGTGTAACAATAACTTTATTTTTGCAAATTTGCAACCATCTGAATGAGCACGTCTATCCTCTGATTTATCCTGTCTATATCCTTTTTAAGATTACTTACCTCCTCCTTGACCTCCTGCCTGAGCTGATTCATATCCTGCCTGAGCTGACTTACCTCCTCTTTTACCTCCTGTCTCAGCTGACCTATCTCTTCCCTCATCTCCTGTCTGAGCTGTCCTATCTGGATGTCCACCTTCTGGTTCAGCTGGTCTATCTTCTGGTTCAGGTATTTGAAGTCGCTCTCCTGCCTCTCCTCTATCTTCTCAAGCTTCCTGTATATGTCCCTCGTCCTCTCATCTACGATGTCGTATATGACCTCTAATGTTATCTTCTTTACTATCCCCTTCGTCCACTCGCGCATGGTTTAATTATAGGCACCTTACCTTATCTCTTCCACCGACTTCTTCCTTTCGTAAACTCTGGGTATGAGGAGAGCGTAGCCCTTGTGCTGCCAGTAAAGGAGCTCTGTTATGGCGGAGGGAACGAGCTCAACAAAAGGAGGGAAGTCTTCGGGTTTGTAGCCGTATATAAGGCTGGCCGCCATAGAACAGACCTTGAACTTCACCCCGTACATCTCCATGCTCTCTATCCTGTCCCATATGTCCCTGTACTTTTCCCTGTTCTTTTTGACCAGCGTGGTTATCTCCGTCCCGTGGATTATCACCACTATGTCTATATCCTCTCCCGGTATGAAGTCGTAGGGTTCTCTTGACAGGACGTATATGATGTTGGAGATCCACTCTAAGGCTGACCTTATCTTCTCGGGCTCGTCAAAGTAGAACTCAACCACAGCTTTGAAAGGAGCCTCGTAAGGTGTTTGGACGAACTTTGCTTTCTCCTCCGCAAAGATAACGGTTGTAAAGACCAGAAAGAAAACCACAACTCCCTTCATGGCTCACCTCCCTGTTTTAAAGTTATTTACGGATTATACTTTCAGTTATGAGAGGGGACAGGAGAGCTTGGTTTTATGAATATGGCGGTTTGCATCTGGGAAAGAAGGCGGATGCGCAAGCCCGCCCCATGAATGTGCTATACTTTCAATATGAAGACGGTTATAAGGGGTAAGGTCTGGAAGTTCGGGGACAACGTTGACACCGACCAGATAATTCCAGCGAGGTATCTGAATACATCCGACCCCTACGAGCTCGCAAAGCACGTTATGGAGGACTCGGAACACCCGGATTTTGCCCAGAAGCACCAGGAGGGCGACATCATAGTCGCGGGAAGGAACTTCGGTTCCGGTTCCTCCAGGGAGCACGCCCCGATAGCGATAAAGTACTCGGGAGTCCCCGTCGTTATAGCCAAGTCCTTCGCGAGGATATTCTTCAGGAACGCCATAAACATAGGTCTCCCGATAGTTGAAGCACCGGAGGCGGTTGATGAGATAAACCAGGGGGACGAGGTTGAGGTGGACTTAGAGAAGGGAATAATCAAGAACCTGACGACGGGAAAAGAATATAAAGCTACCAGCTTCCCCGAGGAGCTCCAGGCTATACTGAGGGCAGGCGGTCTCATGGAGTATGCAAAGGAGAAGCTCAAAGGTAGTAAGTGAAAGAGACCCCTCAAGTGTCCGGCTTGCCTCCGAGGTTCTCTTAAAAGGCGGTTTTGTCGTAGTACCAACCGATACCATATACGGGATCCTCGCAGACGCCCTCAACTACGAGTCCATTTTAAGACTTCAAAGGCTCAGGAGGCCTTCAAGGAGACCTTTCCTCGTTCTGGTTCCGGACATCTTCTGGGTTAAAAAGCTCGGGCTCGTCGTGGAAAGGGAGCATCTGAAGCTTCTCTCTGTCCCGGGGCTTACGCTCGTTCTGAGAAAGAGGGGAGGTTTGCATCACTGGCTCGGGAGGAAGACCATAGCAGTTAGACTCCCAAGGAAAGGGTTTATTTTCAGACTCCTGAAGGAACTGGGAAGACCTGTGGTCGCCCCGAGTGCAAATCCTGAGGGTAAACCGCCAGCCAAGAGCATTGAGAAGGCTCTTGAATACTTCGGCGATGAGGTTTCTTTCTACGTGGACGGGGGAAGGATAGAGAGGAGACCCTCAACAGTAATTAGCCTTGAAGGAGAAGGGATAGAAATATTAAGAAGCGGTATCCTGAGCCCGGACAGTCTGAAAAGGGTTCTTAAACCTCTACAACCTTTCCGGGATTGAAGAGGTTCTTGGGATCAAAGAGGAGCTTTATCCCCTTCAGAAGCTCGTAGCCCGTATCCCCGAACTGCCACCTCAGGAACTTCTTCTTCGTGAGCCCCACACCGTGCTCCCCCGTTATGGAGCCGTGGTAGGAAAGGGCGAGCTCAAAGACCTCGTCAACCGCCCTCTCCGCCCTCTCCTCTTCCTCGTGATTGGACTTGTCGTAAAGGAAGTTCACGTGAAGGTTTCCATCTCCAATGTGCCCGAAGACTACCATAAGGAGGTCGTACTTCCTCGCTATCTCCCTGAGCTTTGGAAGAGCCTCCGCAAGGT
>WGFS01000112.1 GCA_015492115.1 Aquificaceae bacterium | reverse complement strand
GTCCTATATATTAAAGAGTGATGGAGTGCTTCATACTTGCAGGGGGGCAGAGCAGGAGGTTTGGAGAGGACAAGCTCCTTTACAGACTTAAATCAAAAAGAACCATAGACCTCGTGGTTGATAACGCAAAAAAGGTGTGCGAGAGGGTTTACATAGTTACCAAGGATGCCCGTAAGTTTAAGGATACGGGAGTTCCGGTTATAGAAGACCTCCTCCCCTTTCAGGCACCCATCGTGGGCATATACACAGCCCTCAGCAAGGCTGAGGGAGACAGGGTCGTTGTGCTCAGCGGAGACATGCCCCTTTTAAAACCGGAGCTCATAAGATTTCTCGTAGATAGCTACGAGGAACCCGTAACCCTCTTCTCCATAGAGGGCAAGCTCTACCCCCTCACAGCGGTCTACTCAGGGAAGCTCCTTCCTGAGCTTGAGAGCTATATAGAATCCGGTAGGAGAAGCGTTGTGGGATTTCTTGAGGGTCTGCCCCACAAAAGACTGACCGAAGACTTGGTGAAGGGCTTGGATCCCGAGCTCTCCTCCTTTATAAACATGAATACGAAGGAAGACCTGGCTCTATTGCTGGAGAAGATGGGATGAACCTCAAGAGGATACTCAGGATAAAGGAGATAGAGGAGAAGGAGAAAGCGAGGAAACTCAGGGAGATAGAGGAGAAGATAACCAGCCTCCTTGAAGAGAAGAGAAGGTACGAGGAGGAGCTGAAGCTCTGTCAGGAGAGGATAACTAACTCACCGGACGCCATGAAGCTTATCTTCCAGCAGAGGGCATTTGTAGTCAGGATAGAGGAGATAGAGAAGAAGATAAGGGAGCTTGAAAGACTTAGAGAGAACGAGGCTGAAGGTCTGAAGGAGCTCAAGAGGGAGGAGAAGGCTGTAAAGATGCTGAGGGACAGGGTAAGTTACGAGGACTACGCAAAGAGCATAAGGAGAGAGTTCCTTCAGCTCGGGTTCATACAGCTCCTGAAGAAAGGGCTAAAGCTACTGCTCCTGTTATCCCTGGTAGCTCACTCCCAGAGTGCGGTTCAGAAGAAGCTGAAGGAGATGGACAGGTCAACTCAGGAGAAGAGGCTCAGGGAGGTTGAAAGGGTCATAGAGGAGAAGCTCAGGAGGTTGATGGAGGAGAGAAAGAAGCTTGAAGCCCTGAGGAAGAAACCCCTCACCAAAGAGGAGGAGAAAGAGGTAAAGAAGTTCGTGAGGATAGTCAGCAAGACGCCTTCGGACGAGGCTGGGGCTATACTTAATGAGGTTAAACCAAGGATAGCTGCGGAGATACTCATAAGGCTGAAGGAGAGACAGGCTGGTCAGATACTCGCAGCCATGGACCCTAAGAAGGCGGCCGTGGTTACGGAGATAATCATGAGCTGGAGGAAGAGGAGTGCACAGAAGAGATAGGCTCTCACCCTTCATAGTTATGGACATCCTCGCTAGGGCGAAGGAACTTGAGGATGTGGTGCACCTTGAGATAGGGGAGCCAGACCTTGGCCCATCACCGCGTGTCCTTGAAGCCCTTGAAAGAGCTGTGAAGGAGAGGAGATACTTCTACACACCCTCCCTCGGTCTGTGGGAGCTCAGGGAGAAAATATCCGAGTTTTACAGATTCAAGTACGGTGTTGACGTATCTCCCGAGAGGGTGGTGGTCACCACCGGAACCTCCGGGGCTTTCCTCGTCGCCTACGCCATAACCCTGAGTGCGGGTGACAGGATAGCGCTCGGAGACCCTTCCTACCCCTGTTACAAGAACTTCGCCCACCTCCTTGATATAGAGCCCGAGTTCATACCCATATCACAGGAGACAGACTACGAGATAAGGGCTGACATGCTAAGAGGAAGGGACATAAAGGCTGTGCACATATCCTCTCCATCAAACCCTACGGGAAACCTTTACTCTGAGAATACTCTCAGGGAGCTTGCGGACTACTGTGAGAGGGAGGGAGTGTATCTGATCTCGGACGAGATATACCATGGGCTGGTCTATGAAGGCGAAGAACACACAGCCCTTGAGTTCAGCGACAGGGCTATAGTTATAAACGGTTTCTCCAAGTTCTTCTGTATGCCCGGGTTCAGGATAGGGTGGGCTATACTCCCGCCGGGGCTCGTGAGGAGTGCTGAGATAGTCATACAGAACGTCTTCATATCCGCACCAACCCTGAGTCAGTACGCTGCCCTTGAAGCCTTTGACTGGGAGTACCTGCGGAAGGTAAGGGATACCTTTACCAAGAGGAGGGAGGTTCTATACGAAGGGGTGAAGGAGCTCTTTGAGCTTGACGCAAGACCCCAGGGAGCCTTCTACATATGGGCTAAGGTGAGCAGGTACACCGACGACTCCTACAGCTTCGCCCTCAGGCTACTTGAAGAGGCAAGGGTCGCCGTCACACCGGGTATAGACTTTGGAAAGAACAGAACCAACGAGTACATAAGGCTCGCTTACACGAGGGACACTTCGGAGCTACAGACCGCGGTGGAAAGAATAAAGAGCTTCCTGGAGAGGCTTTAAGTTTTCATCAGGAGCTCTGGACTTACAAGCTCTTTGGCGAGCTCCCTGAGTGCTCCCGGGGGCAGTTTCAGTATGGCTTTCCTTAAGTTTTTCCTGTATTCTCCAGCGCTCGTGGAATTCCTCAACCTGAGCTCTACCCTCGGTGCGTACGCTCTGAACACAGTTCCGAACTCTCTGTGAAAGTTTTCATGTCCTTTCTCTCTCACGCCGGCAAGGCTGAAGAGGCTCACGAGGAAGTTCAGTCTGAGCCTTCTCCGTCTCAACCTCAGCTCGTCCTCCACAGGCAGGTGGGGAAATCTCTCTATCACCTTGAGGGCAAACAGCCCCTTACCCGTTCCCCTGTAAAGCCTCCCCTCCGGATCTCCGTAAACCTTTGTTCTGGACACTCCGCAGGAGGGGGACTTTGACTTGAGCAAGAAGCCGTCCACTTCCGGAAGAGAGTTCAGGAACTCCTCGGAGAAACGCGCCATAGCTTCCGTGAGCTCAAGCCCCTTTGCAGGCTGGAAGAGTCTCACGGCACTGTCGTTCTTGTAAACTATCACCTTCTCCCTCGGAACGCCGAGACCGAGGGCTACCTCCGGACAGACCTTTATGACCTCAGAGTGTCTCGCCAGCTCCTGGCTGAAGGGCTCAAGGACGGGCTTTCCGTCGTACCTCACGTTATCTCCCGCCAGACAAGCGCTAAGAACTAGAACGGGCTTAGGGTAGGGCATGTTCCCTTTCCACGGACTGGACTATATCTCTCAGAGCCTCCATAAACCTTGGGTGCGTCCTTAGGGTGGGAACCCTGACGTAGTCTTCTATGCCGAGCTCTCTCGCCAGCTCCCCGTACTGCACGTCAAGCTCGTAAAGGGTCTCGGAGTGCTCGCACACAAAGGAAACAGGAATTACGCAAACCTTTTTTACACCTTTCCCGGCAAGCTCCTCTATGAGCTTGTCGGTCATGGGCTCAAGCCACTTCACGGGACCCACCCTGCTCTGGTATCCCAGGGCGTAATCTATCCCCGGAAAGTGCTCCATTATCAGCCTCACGGTCTCTTCGGTCTGTTCTCTGTAGGGATCTCCCTCCTCTATCACGTACATGGGGAGGCTGTGGGCAGAGAACAGAAAGAAGTACTCCTCCGGGCGGTTCACGCTCTCCCTTATGTTTTCAACCATCGCTTCTATGTAGAGGGGGTGGTCGTGGTAGCTCTCAACCTTTAAAACCGGTATATCCGGATGTCCCGATCTTCTGTAAACCCTCTCAAACTCCCTGAAGGAGGAACCTGTGGTTGTTGAGCTGAACTGGGGATACATGGGTAGGAGGACTATACGCTCTATCTCCTCCTTGAAGAGCTCCTTCAGAGCCTCTTCCGTGAATGGGTGCCAGTACCTCATTGCCACAACCACTCTGTAGCTGTCTCCCAGGAGCTTCTGTAGCTCTCTCGCCTGCTCCTCGGTCTGTTCCCTCTGGGGAGACCTCCCTCCCATAACCTCGTAGTAGTGCCTCGTCTTCTTCGCCCTGAGCCTGGATATGAGCCAGGCGACAGGTTTCTGTATGGGTCTTGGGATCCTTATTATGTCGTGGTCGGAGAAGAGGTTGTAGAGGAAGGGCTGTATGGCGGACAGGCTGTCCGGTCCTCCCATGTTCAGAAGAACTACTCCCGTCTTTCCCATCGGCTGGATCTAATATAGCTTTTAGAGGTCTCCTTTCCACACCCTGTCCGGGTTTTCAACCTTGACCACGTTAACCCCCGCGTACTTGAGGTCTGGTTCCTTAGAAAGGGGGTCAGTCCTGTCTGAGATGAGGAGGTTAGTCTGCTCACCGAACTCCTTTGGATAACCGAAGGGTGCAAATATGTGCCCTCTCTTCATGTTGCCGAACTTTACCAACCTCTCAACCTCCCCTCTCTTTGAGATGAGGTTCACAACGTCCCACTCCTCAATTCCCAGCTCCCTTGCATCGTCCGGATTCATGACAACGTAAGGAGGCACCTCTCCCTTGAGGAGTTCGGGAGACTTGCCCGTTCTGGTCATGGTGTGCCACTGGTTTTTGAGCCTTCCCGTGATCAGTACGAAGAGTCCCTCCTCGTTGGGGAGTTCAAACTTCGCCTCGTGGAACCTTGCTCTCCCGCTCCCTGTAGGGAAGCTGAACTCTCCGTACAGCCACCTATCTCCCCACCTTGCGGGGAGCTTGTCGT
Source organism: Aquificaceae bacterium (assembly GCA_015492115.1). Classification (GTDB taxonomy): domain Bacteria; phylum Aquificota; class Aquificia; order Aquificales; family Aquificaceae; genus Hydrogenivirga. The sequence goes on along the minus strand of WGFS01000112.1, from coordinate 2,300 downwards.
AAGAGAGATCTGATATGTCGCACAGACGACCTTCGGTCGTTCTCTTGAACTCGTTAAAGATATCTTCGGGAGACATATAGGGAAAGAGCCTGCCACCGCCCATACTCCTCGCAAGCTCGGTGAATATCAACCAGTCGGGCTTTGACTCCCCGTAGGGTTCCCTGAAGGGAGAACACAGGGTTAGGGTTCTGTCCGAACCAGTCATCACACCTTTCTTCTCCCCAAGCTGTGCGGATGGCAGTATCAGGTTGGCGAACTCGCAGGTGTCGTTCCAGTAGGGATCCTGAACAACGAGAAAGACCTTATCAAGGGCTTCTCTTACCTTTGAGAGCTCAGGCATGGATACAGCGGGGTTCGTTCCCACGACCCACAGGAGCTTTATCCTGTCCTCAAGAATAAGGTCTATGGCTTCGGTTATGGTTGGACCGGGCTCTGGCTCTATTTTCTCCACTCCCCAGAATTTCTCCATGAACTCCCTGTCCTCCTCGTTCCTGACGTCCCTGTACCCGGGAAGACCGTTTGACAGGTAGCCGACCTCCCTTCCACCCATGGCGTTCGGCTGTCCTGTAAGTGAGAAGGGACAGCCCCTTCCGTTCAGCCTGCCGGTCGCAAGGTGAAGGTTCAGAAGGGCGAGGTTCTTCATGGTCCCGTTTGCCGACTGATTCAATCCCTGGCACCAGAAGGATATGAGCTTCTCACTGTGGGCAAAGAGCTTGGCGATTAAGAATATGTCCTCCACTTTGACGTCGCATATGCTCGCGGCTGTTTCCGGAGGGAACTTCCTCGCATACTCCAGGACCCTTTCAAAGCCTTCGGTGTACTTATCAATGAAGTACAGATCCAGCCAGCCCTCCTCTTGGAGCACATACAGGACTGAGTTTAGAAATACCGTGTCTGTCCCGGCTCTCAGCTGTATGAAGAGGTCGCTCTTCCTTGCGGTCTCCGTCTCCACAGGGTCAACGGTAACGACCACAACGTGCTCGGTCTCTCGCCTCCTCTTCAGAACCCTCTTGAACAGAACAGGGTGGGTTATGGAAGCGTTTGAACCTATGAACAGGAAGGCGTCCGCATCGTCTATGTCTTCGTAAGTGCACGGCACACCGTCAGAACCGAAGGCGAGCTTGTAAGCGGTTACAGCGGTAGTCATACAGAGCCTTGAGTTTGCGTCTATGTTGTTCGTCCTCAGGAAGCCCTTTACAAATTTGTTTATTGTGTAGGAGTCTTCGGTGAGCAGTTGACCGGATATGTAAAAGTATGTCTCCTCTGGGGACAATTTTGTGAGCTTTTCCTTCAAAATTGTGTAAGCTTCCTCCCAGGAGATCTCCCTGAAAGGATCTGACCTGTCCTTCCTATACATGGGTTTCTCTACCCTGCCTCTGTCGTAAACCTTGGGCAGGTAAAGGGGTTTCTTGCAGAGGTCTCCCCTGTTGGCTGGGTGCTCAAAGTCTCCCTTGACCCTTCCCTTCTCGTCTATGTAAAGTCCACAGCCAACACCGCAGTAAGGACACTGGAAGGTCGTATCTCTCATACTCCGTTATGTGCAATCTCTGTGCCATACTGTGGAATAATGAAGTCTATGTCTTCACTCAGCAGGGAACGTTTGGAGCGGTTATTGAAGGTGAAGTTTCCCGCTTCAGACGATGGGTTCAGGTCATTGATTATGGACACATCCTCTGTCGGAAGCTTTCCAAAGGGCTCCGTCCTTTACTACCCTGGGGCTAACTGTAACGCTGTCCCAATAGTTTTAAATGGGGAGGTGAAGGTTTACGTTACCTCAGAGAGCGGAAGGGAAGTTCTCCTTTACACGGTCTCCTACATGGAGACCTGTATGCTCACCAACCTCTCCGTCCTCAGAGATAAGCCCTATCCAGCCTATGCGGTTACATCCGAGGACTCTGAGATACTTCTCATACCTGACAGTAGCGCAAAGCTCATGTTTGAGAGGTTTCCCCAGTGGAGGGAGTTTGTTCTGGACGCCTTCGTGAAGGACGGGTGGTATCTCGCCTCCCACATGAGTGAGGTTATATCAAGGAGGGTGGACAAGCGTCTCGCCGAGTATCTTATTCAGAGAGCTAACAGCTCGGGCAGGGTGGTTGCCACCCACGAGGAGATAGCCAAGGACCTGGGGACAGTCAGGGAGGTGGTGACCCGCATACTCAAGAGGTTTGAGTCCCAGGGAATGCTCAGGGTGGGAAGGGGTGAGATAGTCATCGTGGACACCAGCGCCCTCAGAGAATTCCTCTCCTCTGTGACTTAGTTACAGAAAAGAACTCTGGACTGTCTTACCCTTAACTCAAAGG